>NZ_JBEXWB010000055.1:0-26244 GCF_040629645.1 Streptomyces sp. NPDC005899
ACCCGGCGGGCGGACGCGGTGGAGGTCGGCCCGGGCATAGGGCGGATGCTGGAGATCCTCGCCGTGGCCGCGCGGGTGGGCGCCACCCGCCTCATCGACAACATCCCGCTGACCCTCGGAGCCCTCACGTGACCGGAATACGGCTGACCGCCCCCGCCCCGGGCTGGGCCATCGACGCGGACGTCGTCGTGGTCGGCTCCGGCGTGGCCGGTCTCACCACCGCGCTGCGCTGCGCCGCGGCGGGCCTCGCGACGGTCGTCGTCACCAAGGCGCGCCTCGACGACGGCTCGACCCGATGGGCGCAGGGCGGTATCGCCGCGGCCCTCGGTGACGGGGACACCCCCGAGCAGCACCTGGACGACACCCTCGTCGCCGGGGCCGGACTGTGTGACGAGGCCGCGGTGCGCACCCTCGTCACCGAGGGCCCCGGAGCCGTCCGGCGCCTGATCGAGACCGGCGCCCACTTCGACACCACCGACACCGGCGCTATCGCGCTGACCCGCGAGGGCGGCCACCACCGCCGCCGCATCGCGCACGCGGGTGGTGACGCGACGGGCGCCGAGATCTCCCGGGCCCTGGTGGACGCCGTCCGCTCGGCCGCTCTGCACACCGTCGAGAACGCCCTGGTCCTGGATCTGCTCACCGACGCCGACGGCCGCGCCGCCGGTGTCACCCTGCACGTCATGGGCGAGGGCCAGCACGACGGCGTCGGTGCGGTCCGCGCCCCCGCGGTGGTCCTGGCCACCGGTGGCATGGGCCAGGTCTTCTCCGCCACCACCAACCCGCCGGTCTCCACGGGCGACGGGGTGGCCCTCGCGCTCCGCGCCGGCGCGGAGGTCTCCGACCTCGAATTCGTCCAGTTCCACCCGACGGTCCTCTTCCTCGGCGCGGGCTCCGAGGGACAGCAGCCGCTGGTGTCGGAGGCGGTACGCGGTGAGGGCGCCCACCTCGTGGACGCCTCGGGCACACGCTTCATGCTCGGACAGCACGAGCTGGCGGAGCTGGCCCCCCGCGACATCGTCGCCAAGGCCATCACCCGCCAGATGCACCTCCTCGGCACCGAGCACATGTACCTCGACGCGCGTCACTTCGGTGCCGCCATGTGGGAGGAGCGCTTCCCCACGATCCTGGCCGCCTGCCGCTCCCACGGCATCGACCCTGTCACGGAGCCGATCCCGGTGGCGCCGGCGGCGCACTACGCCTCGGGTGGCGTCCGCACCGACCTGCGGGGCCGTACGACCGTCCCCGGCCTGTACGCCTGCGGGGAGGTCGCCTGCACCGGCGTGCACGGCGCGAACCGGCTGGCCTCCAACTCCCTGCTGGAGGGGCTCGTCTTCGCCGAGCGCATCGCGGCCGACATCGTGGCCGACCGGCCCCACGACCCGCCCCACGACCGGCCGCAGCCGGCCACGAGGACGCCCGGCCGGGACGGGGACACCGTCCCCCTGCTCACCGCGGAGTCCCGGTCCCGCATCCAGCGGATCATGACCCGGGGCGCCGGGGTCATCCGCTCGGCGGCCGGTCTGGCCGTCGCCGCCCAGGAGCTGGAGGCGCTCGGGCGGACGGACGCCGTTCCCGGTGCCGGCGAGGACGCCGCCAAGGACGCCGTACCCGGGGTGGAGGCGTGGGAGGCCACCAACCTGCTCCTCGTCTCGCGGGTCCTGGTCGCCGCGGCCCGGGAGCGGGAGGAGACCCGGGGCTGCCACTGGCGGGAGGACCGGCCCGATCGTGACGACGCCGCGTGGCGCCGTCACCTCGTCGTCCGCGTCACCCCGGACCTGCGCCCGGTCGTCCGCCGGACGGAGAGTGCCGCGTTCCCGCCCGTGGAGCCCGGATCCCCAGCAGACTTCGCAGCACCCACCAGCCTCCGGCACCACCCCGCCGACGCCCCAGAGGAGCAGTAACCGTGAGCACGCCCGAAGAGAACCCGCGCCCCACACCCGTGGACGTACCGTTGATCCACATCGGCGCACCCGCCGGGTCCGGCGGCTGCGGAGACGACTGCGGCTGCGGTGACGGCTACGACCCGGACGGACTGGAGTGCGGGCTCGACCCGGCCCTGGCCCAGCTCCTGGCCGAGGCCGGTCTCGATCCGGTCCAGGTCGAGGACATCGCCCACGTGGCGATCGAGGAGGACCTCGACGGCGGAGTGGACGTGACCACGGTGGCGACCGTCTCCGAGGACGCCGTGGCGACCGGTGACTTCACCGCCCGTGAGCACGGGGTGGTGGCGGGCCTGCGCGTCGCCGAGGCCGTCCTGTCCATCGTCTGCACGGACGAGTTCGAAGTCGAGCGCCACGTCGAGGACGGCGACCGCGTCGTCGCCGGCCAGAAGCTGCTCACCGTCACCACCCGCACCCGCGACCTCCTCACCGGCGAGCGCAGCGCGCTGAACCTCCTCTGCCGGCTGTCCGGGATCGCGACCGCGACCCGCGCCTGGGCGGACGTGCTGGAGGGCACGAAGGCCAAGGTCCGCGACACCCGCAAGACGACCCCGGGGCTGCGCGCGCTGGAGAAGTACGCGGTCCGCTGCGGCGGGGGCGTCAACCACCGCATGTCCCTCGTGGACGCGGCCCTGGTCAAGGACAACCACGTGATCGCCGCGGGCGGGGTCGCCGAGGCGTTCACGCTGGTCAGGGAGGCGTTCCCCGAGCTCGCGATCGAGGTCGAGGTCGACACCCTGGAGCAGGTCCGCGAGGTGCTCGACGCGGGCGCCGACCTGATCCTGCTCGACAACTTCACCCCGTCCGGGACCGCGGAGGCGGTCGCGCTCGTCGGCGGCCGGGCGGTGCTGGAGTCCTCCGGCCGGCTCACCCTCGACTCGGCCCGCGCCTACGCCGAGGCGGGCGTCGACTACCTGGCCGTCGGCGCCCTCACGCACTCCTCGCCGATCCTCGACATCGGCCTGGACTTCCGCGACGAGGCGGCCGTGACCGACGGGGCCGGCGCCTGATGCTGCTCACCATCGACGTCGGCAATTCGCACACCGTCCTGGGTCTGTTCGACGGGGAGGAGATCGTGGAGCACTGGCGCATCTCCACCGACCCCCGCCGCACCGCGGACGAGCTGGCCGTGCTGCTCCAGGGCCTGATGGGCATGCATCCGCTGCTCGGTGTGGAGCTCGGCGACGGCATCGAGGGGATCGCCATCTGCTCGACCGTCCCGGCCGTGCTGCACGAGCTGCGCGAGGTCACCCGCCGGTACTACGGCGACGTGCCCGCGGTCCTGGTGGAGCCGGGCGTCAAGACGGGTGTGCCGGTCCTGACGGACAACCCGAAGGAGGTCGGCGCGGACCGCATCATCAACGCGGTCGCCGCCGTCGAGCTCTACGGCGGTCCGGCCATCGTCGTGGACCTGGGGACGGCCACCACCTTCGACGCGGTGTCGGCGCGTGGCGAGTACACGGGCGGGGTGATCGCGCCGGGCATCGAGATCTCGGTCGAGGCGCTCGGGGTGAAGGGGGCCCAGCTCCGCAAGATCGAGCTCGCCCGCCCGCGCAGCGTGATCGGGAAGAACACCGTCGAGGCCATGCAGTCCGGCATCGTGTACGGCTTCGCCGGACAGATCGACGGCGTCGTCGAACGCATGAAGAAGGAACTCGCGGCCGACCCCGACGAGGTCACCGTCATCGCGACCGGGGGCCTTGCTCCGATGGTGTTGGGGGAGTCCTCCGTCATCGACGAGCACGAGCCCTGGCTGACGCTCATCGGCCTGCGCCTCGTGTACGAACGCAACATCGCCCGGATGTAGGCGCGCACCCGGTCACCTGCGGGAACAGCTCGGCGGCGCGGCGGGAACGGCGCGCCGCCGAGCGGCCAGTTAAGCGGATTTTGTCCATTTAGCACGTATTGTCGCGTCATGCCCACGCCCTACGGATCACGCGGCGGCATGGCGTTCAGCGCGGACGAGCTGCGGGTGCTCCGACGTGCTCTCGCCAACGCCCTCCACCCCACGCCCCTGCCGGAAGAGGATGTCCAGGACTGCCTGCGGCTAGCGGGCGCGGTGGACGAGGTGGTGAGGGAGGCGGGCCGGCTGCGGGCGTTCCTCCTCGCCGACCTCGCCCGCTACCGCGAAGCGCTGCCCGGATCGCTCAGCGGCTACCTGGAGCTCCTCCAGGACGCCCTCGCAGCCGGATACGACCCCCGCCCCGACGACCTCGCGGCCCTGCGCGCCCTGCGCGCCGGGCCGGTCGCCGAGGCGCTCCTGGAGCGCTGCCAGGTACTCGCCGAGCGTTCGGTCCGTGCGCGCCTCGTCGGGCGGGCCGTCCCCGCGACGGCGCCCGCGCCGCGGAGCCGGCTGCTGGCCCTGCCCGGCGGTCTGGTGGCGGCCGAGGACCCGGAGCGGCCCAGGACTCCGGACCGGCCCCCGGCGCCCGCCCGCCCGGCGGCCCCGGGTGAACGCCCGGCGCCCAAGCCGTCCGAGGTCTTCCCGCCCCGGCGCCGTCCGGCACCCACGCCACCTCCGGAGGAACGCGCCGTCTCCTGAGGGGTGCCCGGCAGGGGCCGGAACGCCGGACTCGCTACCCTGGAGGGCATGGACTACGTATCCGCGCTCGTGCCCCCCGTGGTGATGGCCGCCTTCTTCATCGGTCTCGTCGTGACGATCATCAAGAGCCAGGGCGGCCCGAACAAGGCCAAGGAGGACGCCGCCGTGGACGCGGCGATCGCCCGGGCCGAATCGGTGCAGCAGGCACCGCGGCCCGAAGGCGCCTGAACCGGATCCACCACGAAGGGCGCACGGCTCCGCGGAGCCGTGCGCCCTTTTGTCATACCCGAAATATCCCATTCCGGACATCTAGCGCTAAGGTGATGCTGTGCCTCGCCAATTGGGAGAGCTGGAAGACGCCGTGATGACGCGGGTCTGGCAATGGAACCGGCCGGTTACCGTGCGAGAAGTTCTCGAGGATCTTCAGCAGGAACGGTCCATCGCCTACACGACCGTCATGACGGTAATGGACAATCTCCATCAGAAGGGCTGGGTCCGCCGAGAAGTGGACGGCCGGGCATATCGATATACGGCCGTCTCCACCCGTGCCGCCTACTCCGCCGCACTGATGAACGAAGCCTGGTCGCGCAGCGACAACCCGGCGGCCGCACTGGTGGCCTTCTTCGGCATGATGTCGGCCGAGCAGCGCGAGGCCCTCCAGGACGCGATGAGGATCGTCGCCCCCACCTTCTCCGAGCCGTCCGCGCCCCCGCCCCACGAGGGCCCCGCAGCCGATGGAGCGCCCTCCGGGACCGGGCGATAGCGTCGGGGGTATGTCCTCAGAGCTGCCGCAAACCGAGCCGGATACCGAGTGCGTTACAGATTTTCATACCGACCCGTCGGTAAAAAGGCCGGCCATCACCGTCCGGCGTGCCAGGACCAGCGACGTGGCGTCCGTCCGCGATCTCCTTGACGGGTACGTCTCCGAAGGGATCCTGCTGGACAAAGCGACCGTCACCCTTTACGAGGACATCCAGGAGTTCTGGGTCGCCGAACGCGACGAGGACGCCCGGGTGGTCGGCTGCGGGGCCCTGCACGTGATGTGGGAAGACCTCGCCGAAGTGCGCACTCTCGCCGTCGACCATCACATGAAGGGTGCGGGAGTCGGCCACCAGGTGCTGGACAAGCTCTTGCAGACCGCCCGCTGGCTCGGAGTCCGGCGGGTTTTCTGCCTCACCTTCGAAGTCGACTTCTTTGCGAAGCACGGCTTCACCGAGATCGGCGAGACGCCCGTCGACGGAGATGTCTACAGCGAGCTGCTGCGTTCCTATGACGAGGGAGTCGCGGAGTTCCTCGGTCTCGAACGAGTGAAGCCGAACACCTTGGGCAACAGCCGGATGCTGCTGCGCCTGTGAACGGCGGAAGGCACCCGGACCCTATGTCCGAATCGCGCATGTTTCCCGCGTTCTCGCGCTCTCGAACCCCTCCCGGGGGTTTGTGTTTTCCGGAGAAAAGCGGTTTCCTTTCCGCGTACTGCATTTTCGATGAAAGGAAATCCGGTGGCGCAGAAGGTTCAGGTCCTTCTTGTCGACGACCTCGACGGCGGCGAGGCGGACGAGACCGTGACGTTCGCTCTCGACGGCAAGACGTACGAGATCGACCTCACGACGAGCAACGCGGACAAGCTCCGTGGTCTTCTCGAGCCGTACACCAAGAGCGGCCGTCGCACCGGTGGCCGCGCTGCCACCGGCCGCGGCAAGGGCCGCGCCGTTTCCGGTGGCAACAAGGACACCGCGGAGATCCGTAAGTGGGCGCGCGAGAACGGCCACAATGTGAATGACCGCGGTCGCGTTCCGGCCGAGATCCGTGAGGCTTACGAGAAGGCCAACGGCTGACCTGTCGGCCGATCGGCCAGCAGGTGCGTCCGGACACGCGTCAGCCGGGCACGGTGGCACTCCGTGGCCACCGCGTCCACCAGCCGTACGAGATCGGGGGCGTCCCCGCTCCCGAGGCCGGCCAGAGCCGGGAGGGTGGGCTCCACCGCCCGGCGTGGTTCGGGGGGCCGCAGCCAGAACGCGGCTCCCGGCCGGACCGCCGCCCCGGTGGGCGGCGCGGGCGCTGTGATGCGGCCTCCCGTTCCATGGGCGGTCAGGTCGAGCGCGATACCGCCCCACTCCAGCCAGTCGAGCAGCCCCGGCAGTTCCTCGGCGCTGCCGGCGGCGACCAGCAGCCGCATCCGCGGCCCGGCCAGTGCCACGGGGCCGGTGCGCCCCACCCGGCGCAGTACCGCGCGCCCCGCCTCCGCCGGGAGGTCCAGGACGTCGAAGCGCACGCCCGTCGCCAGCAGCACGGGGGAGCGGTCCGTGACCGTCCAGCCGAGTTCGCGTGCGTACCACCGCGCGCGTTCGTCGGACTCCGTCGGCGAGCGGGGAGGCGGGACGAGGGGTGCCATGACGGGTGAACCGTTCCGCCCGGCCGGAGGTTACGCACGGTCCCCGCTCCGTCGCCCGGAGTGCCTGCGACGGGGGCGTACGGGAGCGTCCGCCGGCGCAAGGGTGTTCGCCCGTAGCGGAGGGACAGGGGGTGCGCCGCATGGACTGCCGGTCGGTGCGGGTAAGACATCCCTAGTGGGAAGGGGCGACACGCGGGCAAAAACGTCTCACGTTCGCCATCGGCGTACTGGCGAAAGGGCTATCTGCCTGGCCTGCGGGAACATCGTCTCGCACCATCGGGTTGGAGCAGTTGTCGGCGTTCGGGGCAGGAGGCCATCGCGGGTGTCGGCAGTTGAAATGAGCGGTCCCCGCTTGCGGGACTAAGCTGCGGAAGGACAGGGAGGGGACCGACCCCTTACTGCCTGACCGCTCTGAGGAGCGATTAACGATGTTCGAGAGGTTCACCGACCGCGCGCGGCGGGTTGTCGTCCTGGCTCAGGAAGAAGCCCGGATGCTCAACCACAACTACATCGGCACCGAGCACATCCTCCTGGGCCTGATCCACGAGGGTGAGGGTGTCGCCGCTAAGGCCCTGGAGAGCCTCGGGATTTCGCTCGAGGCGGTCCGCCAGCAGGTGGAGGAGATCATCGGTCAGGGCCAGCAGGCCCCGTCCGGGCACATCCCCTTCACCCCCCGGGCGAAGAAGGTCCTGGAGCTGTCGCTCCGCGAGGCCCTCCAGCTCGGCCACAACTACATCGGCACGGAGCACATCCTGCTCGGCCTGATCCGCGAGGGCGAGGGCGTCGCCGCCCAGGTCCTCGTGAAGCTGGGCGCCGACCTCAACCGGGTGCGGCAGCAGGTCATCCAGCTGCTCTCCGGGTACTCGGGAGGCAAGGAGGCGGCCACCGCCGGCGGCCCCGCCGAGGGCACGCCCTCCACGTCCCTGGTGCTCGACCAGTTCGGCCGGAACCTCACCCAGGCCGCTCGTGAGTCCAAGCTCGACCCGGTCATCGGGCGCGAGAAGGAGATCGAGCGGGTCATGCAGGTGCTGTCCCGCCGCACCAAGAACAACCCGGTCCTCATCGGCGAGCCCGGCGTCGGCAAGACGGCGGTCGTCGAGGGCCTGGCCCAGGCGATCGTCAAGGGCGAGGTGCCCGAGACGCTCAAGGACAAGCACCTCTACACGCTGGACCTCGGCGCACTGGTCGCCGGATCCCGCTACCGCGGTGACTTCGAGGAGCGCCTGAAGAAGGTCCTCAAGGAGATCCGCACCCGCGGCGACATCATCCTGTTCATCGACGAGCTCCACACCCTCGTGGGTGCGGGCGCCGCCGAGGGCGCGATCGACGCGGCGAGCATCCTCAAGCCGATGCTGGCGCGGGGCGAGCTCCAGACCATCGGTGCCACCACGCTCGACGAGTACCGCAAGCACCTGGAGAAGGACGCCGCGCTCGAGCGCCGCTTCCAGCCCATCCAGGTCGCGGAGCCCTCGCTGCCGCACACCATCGAGATCCTCAAGGGCCTGCGCGACCGTTACGAGGCGCACCACCGGGTCTCCATCACGGACGAGGCGCTGGTGCAGGCCGCGACCCTGGCCGACCGGTACATCTCGGACCGCTTCCTGCCGGACAAGGCGATCGACCTGATCGACGAGGCCGGTTCCCGGATGCGCATCCGCCGGATGACCGCGCCGCCGGACCTCCGCGAGTTCGACGAGAAGATCGCGGGCGTCCGTCGCGACAAGGAGTCGGCGATCGACTCCCAGGACTTCGAGAAGGCGGCTTCGCTCCGGGACAAGGAGAAGCAGCTGCTGGCGGCGAAGGCCAAGCGGGAGAAGGAGTGGAAGGCCGGCGACATGGACGTCGTCGCCGAGGTCGACGGCGAGCTCATCGCCGAGGTCCTGGCCACCGCCACCGGCATCCCGGTCTTCAAGCTGACCGAGGAGGAGTCCTCGCGTCTGCTGCGCATGGAGGACGAGCTCCACAAGCGCGTCATCGGGCAGAAGGACGCCATCAAGGCCCTCTCGCAGGCGATCCGCCGTACGCGGGCCGGTCTGAAGGACCCGAAGCGCCCCGGTGGCTCGTTCATCTTCGCCGGCCCGTCCGGTGTCGGTAAGACGGAGCTCTCCAAGACGCTCGCCGAATTCCTCTTCGGCGACGAGGACGCGCTGATCTCCCTCGACATGTCGGAGTTCAGCGAGAAGCACACGGTTTCCCGCCTCTTCGGTTCGCCCCCCGGTTACGTGGGCTACGAAGAGGGCGGCCAGCTCACCGAGAAGGTGCGCCGCAAGCCGTTCTCCGTCGTCCTCTTCGACGAGGTCGAGAAGGCCCACCCCGATATCTTCAACTCCCTGCTCCAGATTCTGGAGGACGGTCGTCTGACCGACTCCCAGGGCCGGGTCGTGGACTTCAAGAACACGGTCATCATCATGACGACCAACCTCGGGACCCGGGACATCTCCAAGGGCTTCAACCTGGGCTTCGCCGCTCAGGGAGACGTCAAGTCGAACTACGAGCGGATGAAGGTCAAGGTCAACGAAGAGCTCAAGCAGCACTTCCGGCCCGAGTTCCTCAACCGTGTCGACGACACGGTCGTCTTCCACCAGCTCACCGAGGAAGACATCATCCAGATCGTCGACCTCATGGTCGACAAGGTGGACGAGCGTCTGAAGGACCGCGACATGGGCATCGAGCTCAGTGCCGAGGCCAAGTCGCTCCTGGCGAAGAAGGGCTACGACCCCGTGATGGGTGCCCGGCCGCTGCGCCGGACGATCCAGCGCGAGATCGAGGACATCCTCTCCGAGAAGATCCTCTTCGGCGAGCTGCGCCCCGGTCACATCGTGGTCGTCGGCACCGAGGGCGAGGGGGACGAGAAGAAGTTCTCGTTCCGAGGTGAGGAGAAGTCGGCTCTGCCCGACGTCCCGCCGGTCGAGCAGGCCGCAGGCGGCGGCCCGAACCTGACGAAGGAAGCGTAGGGCGCGTAGCGCCTGAGCGTGCAAGGGGCTGCCCCGGACCGGTCACCGGTCCGGGGCAGCCCCCTTTTCCGTTGTCCCGCTTCAGAATCGCCGCACGTCCAGCCCCTCCGTTCCGGTCGGCTGCACACTGCCGCCGATCGTGACCTCCAGTCCGGGGAGCACGCGCAGGGGCGAGAGGTCGATCTCCACGCCCTCCGGGTAACGGGAGGTGTCCGACGCCCGCGACACCGACAGGGTGAGCCGGCGGAGGCCCGGGAAGGCCTCCGGCAACCGCGCGAGGCGGTCCGCGGTGACCGGCGTCGGGTGAAGGCGGGACAGCGTGAGCCCGGTGACGGAGGACACGGGCGCGAGCCCGGCCAGCTCGGGCAGGTCCGGCGAGACCATCTCCAGCCACTGCACGTGAGGGGCGGCGCGGAGCGCCGCCAGGAGGGGGCCGCTCGGCAGTGGGGCGCCACCCAGCTCCAGCGACCGGAGCCGGGGCCACTCGCTGAGGGAGTCGACCTCGAAGGCATGCTCGGCGCGGACGCTCAGGTGCAGCACACCGGGCTGTGGCGGCACGCCGCTGAGCCGCTCCACGGCGAGGCGCGAGAGGGAGAGCATACGGAGCCCCGGATGCGCGCCCAGCGTGGCGAGGGTGGCCGCCGTCAACGTGACGCCGTTCAGTGACAGTCCCTCCAGGTGGGGCAGCAGAGCCAGCGGGCCCAGGTCCCGCACCCCCGGGGCCCCGTGGACGCGGAGGTCGGTGAGCCGGTCGGAGCTGTCCGCGAGGAACGACAGGTCCGCCAGGCGGGTGTTGGCGTGCAGACCGATGTGCAGGGGGTGCCTGCCGCGCAGGGCCGTGCGCAGTCGGGGCTCCGGCAGGTCCCCGGTGAGGTCGATCTGATCGATGACCGGGAGGTGGTGGAGGGCTGCCAGCTGTTCCTGGTTGACGACCCGTACGCGCAGGCGTGTGAGGTCGAGGTGGGCCAGGACCTGCGCCGCGTAGGCCGCCGCCGGATAGCGGTCCCAGTCGTGCATGAGATCCGATCCGAGTGAGGGGCGCGCGCGGGCCCAGGCCGCCGCGTACGGCACGGCCCCGGCGCCCCCGACACGGCTGATGAGGTCCACCACTCGGTGCCCGGTGCTCCCGTCCTCGTCCTCGGCGCAGCTGCGGGGATCGGGCAGGTGGGCGAGGCCTTCCGGGCCCAGCCGGGCCAGCAGGGCCACCTTCACCGAGTTGCGGGGCGGGAAGAGAGCGGCTGTGGCGCGCCGGACGCGGTCGGCCGTGGCGGCGTCCAGCCAGGCGGCGTGCTGGGCGCACAGGGCGGCGAGGACGTGGAGCTCCGTGCGGGCGAGGGAACCGGTCTGCGCGGCGGTGTCCAGCAGCCCGTGGACCAGGACGGGCAGCTGCCGGCGTCCGCAGTGGCCCGCCGCGAGCAGGATCACGTCCTGCCACTGTTCCTCGTGGGCGTGCCGCAGCAGTTCGTTGAGGTGGTCGTCCTCGACGAGCTCCTTCGCGGCCAGGAAGTCCTGGAAGGTGCGGTGGGCGAACTGGTAGGTGTCGCCGGTGTGTTCCTGGAGGAGGCCGCTGCGGTTGAGGAGGTGCGTCAGGATCCTGTCCGCCGGCCCCTGTGCGCGCACCCGTTCCATTCCGGGCAGGGCCCTGTCCAGCTGTCTCAGCGCCTGTTCCGCGGTGAACTGCGACTGGCCCTCGCGCACCAGCCACACCGCGATGCGCTGGAGGAGCTGGGTGTGCTCCTCCACGTCCATGACGACGCCCTCGGGGCCGTCGATCCGGCGCCGGCGGTCGCGGTGGCCCAGCAGCATCTCCAGCGCCGAGCGGTACAGCTTCCACCGGGTCTCCGGCAGGAAGCCCTCGCGGCGCCGGTGCAGGGCGCAGATCACCGCGCACAGGAGCGGGGTCCTGGCCAGGTCCCGCAGAGGTGCGTTCCGGTCGAACTGCCGGGAGAGGTCCCTCTGCAACTCGTCCAGACGCGCCGGGTCCTCGTCCCCGTCGGCCAGCCGCGCCGCCCGGTGCCACGAGACGACGAACGACTGGATGTCCTCGTTGCGCATCGGCAGCAGCCGCAGCTCCTCGAACCCCTCGGAGGCGAGCCAGTCGGGTTCGACGGCCAGCGGGCGGACCGTGGCGAGGCAGCGTGTCTCCGGGTAGCGGCGCAGCAGCTGGGTCAGCCAGGCGTGGGCCTGCTCGCGGTCCTCCGGCGGCACTTCGTCCAGGCCGTCCACCAGCAGGAGTGCCCGGCCCGCGTCGAGCACCCGGGCCGCCCAGCCGTCGGGTGCCCGGTCGACCACCAGGCCGGCCGCGTCGGGCAGGTGGGCGGGGCCGGGGAACCCGCTGTCGCGGGCGCGCAGCGTCCGCAGCGGCACCACGAACGGGATCAGGCCGTTCATCGGCGTCAGGGCGTCGCCCAGGGTCCGGGCCGAGGCGTGCGCGGCCAGCCACCACAGGAGCGTGGTCTTCCCGGCGCCCGCGTCGCCGCGCAGCAGGACCCTGCGCCGGCCGGCGAGGAGCGCGTCGACGCGCTGCGGGCCGACGGGCGCGTGCGGGCCGGGCGGGGCGTCGGAGGCGGTCCGGGCCTCCAGGCTGAGGTAGGCGGTGTCCAGATCCCATTCCGTGTCGTGCCGGCCCAGCTCGTCCAGCCCGAAGATCTTCGTGCGGCGGTAGGCGGCGCCGATCGAGGCCGCGTACTCCTCCTCGTACCGCCGATCGTGCGGGAAGTGCCCGTGGACCCTCTCGTACCGGAGCGGCGGGCCGCTCTGCTCGTAGACGGCGCGGAACGGCTCCGCCGCCAGTACCGGCCCGAGCGGCACGCACTCGACCCGCCTGCCGCCCCGTTGCCGGGGGACCTGGCGGGCGATGCCGAGCAGTACGTCCCCGGCGAAGAGGGGCCCGCCCGAGAGCCCGGCGAGTGCGGAGGGCGCCTGGTCGGACCGGACGTCCGGCGGCCCGTCCAGGTCGCAGACCAGCAGGTCGCGCATCCGGCCCGCCAGGGGGAGGACGGTGGTCGTGTACTGGTCCGCTTCCGCGTGGCCCTCGGGGCCGTACCGCTGGACGCGGGGGAAGCCGGTGAGTTCGCAGTCGGCCACGGCCTGCCTGGAGTCCAGCACGCCGAGCCGCACGGGGCCGAGCGGCAGGACCGGGGCCGCCGCCCGGAGCAGGGCCGCGTCGAGGTCGTGGTCGATCCAGGCCACCGTCGCCGGGACCGGGCCCGAGACGTCCGGGTGCGCGAGGTGGCAGCCGTCGCCGGTGCGGACCACGTGGGCGCAGGTCAGCACCAGCCGGTCGGTGAGCAGGACCCCGCTGCCCTGGAGGGCGCCGTGGACGACGACCGTGCGGTCCCCGGGCTGTACCGCCGTCACGATCCGGCGGGCCGGCCGTCACCGAAGTGGGCGGTGCTGCCCGCCTCCGTGTCCCCGATCTCCCAGGCCTCTCCGGTCACCGCGCTGCGGGGGGACAGGGTGAACGCCACCTTGTGCGTGCGGCCGGTGGACCGGGACGTGTCGGCGCCCCCTTCGACGACCCAGGCCTTCACCTTCCCGCCCGCCTTGTGCTCCTTGCGGAGCTCCAGGGTGAACTCCATCTGGATGTCGCCGACCGTGAAGGCCAGCGGCCGTCCGGTCGCGCGGGCCGCGGCGTCGACGAGTTGGTCGCGGATCGACGCGACGGCGTCGGCGAGCTCGATGCCGTCGAGGCCGTGGGTGTCGCCGGTGCGGTCGGCCATGGGGTCCCCCGGGGTTGCGGACGGGTGCTGATCAGGTGTCCGTCAGCGTAGCCAGCCCCGCGGGCCGAAGGTCCCGAATCGGACAGCCTTCGGACCCTCCGGCGGTGACAAGGCGCACAGCAGTTTTCGGGCCTACTAGCTCTCGTAGGAGGAAAATCCTTGATCGTTCAATGGTCCGGTGTTCTGCGGACGTCGACCGGATCTCCCGCTTAGGTGCCATCTGTCCCGAAAAGAGCCTGATGTTCCCTTGAGGTGGCTTTCGGTGGCGGTTCGAGCGCTCCGAAGCGCTGGAGGCGGCCGTGTCCGGCGGGTGGTTCCGCGCGGCCGGGCGACGCCATTCCCGGCCGGCTCTCTACGGCTTTTCTTCGTAGATGGGGTGTTTGAGTGTTTCCCGGGGTGCGGGTTACCAAGGTGGAGCAAGCCCGGCCGGAGCGCCGGGTCCATTCACCCCGGAGGTTCTCCCCGCATGTCGAAGCGCGTTACGTTCCAGCTCTCCCGCCGCCCGTCCATGCCCCGCGTCAGTGGCGCCGTCGTGGCCGCGGGCCTGGGTGCGTCGATGGTGTTCGGCGCGGGCGCGGCGTTCGCGTCCGGCACGACGGGCACCGCGGGCACCGCGGCCCTCGCCGGCTCCGTCACCGCCGACTCCGTCGCCCAGCAGGCGACCGCCCAGAGCAAGGCCGCCACCGCTGCCGCGAAGGCTTCTGCCGACAAGGCCGCGAAGAAGAAGGCCGACGCGGAGAAGAAGGCCGAGGCCGCGAAGAAGAAGGCCGCCTCCTGGGAGGCGCCGGTCGACCACTACGTGCTGAGCGCCACCTACGGCGTCGGCGGCTCCCGCTGGGCCCACAACCACTCCGGCCAGGACTTCGCGGTGCCGACCGGCACGAAGGTCGAGGCCGCGCACACCGGTACGGTCGTCAAGGCCGGCCCGAACGGCGCCGGTGACGGCCCCGCCTACGGCAACGCCATCGTGATCAAGCACTCCAACGGCACGTACTCGCAGTACGCCCACCTGTCGAAAATCCAGGTGAACGTCGGCGAGCACGTCACGACGGGCGAGAAGATCGGCCTGTCCGGCAGCACCGGCAACTCCAGCGGTCCGCACCTGCACTTCGAGATCCGGACCACCCCGAACTACGGTTCCGCGATCAACCCGGTGTCGTACCTGAACTCCGTGCACGTCAAGATCTGACGCGCGACCGGCGTCCGCCCTACGCGGCGGAACCGGCGGGGCCGTGATCGTGGGCCCTGGTCACCAGCTCCATGGCGACCTCGAGAGCGGCTTCGCGCTTCTCCTCGGGGTCGCCTTCGGCGTCCATGAGGGCGAGCATGCCCGCGTGCATGGCGAGGAGCGCGGTGAAGCAGCGCACCTGGTCGGCGAGCGGGGCGTCGGGTTCCTTGACCAGGTCCACCAGGGCGACGACGCGGTCCTTGATGGTGTGGCCGATGCTCAGGTCGCGGACCGCCGCCTGGTTCTCCTGCATGAAGCGGAAGAGCGGAGCGGCGCTGCGGAGCGCCTCGCTGTAGCGGACCAGGATCTCCTTCTTGGTCTCCAGGGTCCGCGGCTGCTCCTTGCCCCAGGCGAGGAGTTCCTCGACGGGCCGGTTGAGGTCCTCGAAGATGCTGTTGAGGATGTCTTCCTTGGTCCTGAAGTGGTAGTACAGCGCCGCCTTGGTGACGTCCAGCTGCTCGGCGATCTCCCGGAGCGAGGTCTTCTCGTACCCCTGCTCGGCGAAGAGCTCCAGGGCGACGTCCTGAATGCGCTGGCGGGTGTTGCCCCGGCGCGGCTGCGGCGTGCGGCCCATGCGACTCTCCCAAGAACTTACTTGACGCCCGGCTAGTTACGGGTCTACTTTCCTCAGTGTAGCCAACTAGCCGGGCGGCAAGTAAGTGTCGGTCCGGCGGCACGACGAGCAGCAGGGGACCAGGGGAGCGCGCGGCATGACGGAACCGAAGAAGGCGACGGCGGGCGGGAAAGCGGAACCACGGGCGCGCAGCGTCCGGGTGGTCGTCCTGGCCCTGATGATCGCGATGCTGCTGGCCATGCTCGACAACCTGATCGTCGGCACCGCGATGCCCACCATCGTCGGCGACCTCGGGGGCCTGGAGCACCTGTCCTGGGTCGTCACCGCCTACACCCTGGCCACGGCCGCCTCCACCCCCATCTGGGGCAAGCTCGGCGACATGTACGGACGCAAGGGCATCTTCCTCACGTCCATCGTCATCTTCCTGATCGGCTCGGTACTGAGCGGAATGGCTCAGGACATGAGCCAGCTGATCGGCTTCCGGGCCGTCCAGGGTCTCGGCGCGGGCGGACTCATGGTCGGCGTCATGGCGATCATCGGTGACCTCGTGCCGCCCCGGGAACGCGGCAAGTACCAGGGCATGATGGCCGGCGTGATGGCGATCGCCATGATCGGCGGCCCCCTGGTCGGGGGCACGATCACCGACCACCTCGGCTGGCGCTGGAGCTTCTACATCAACCTGCCGCTCGGCGCGGTCGCGCTGGCGATGGTCACCGCGGTGCTGCACCTGCCCCGCACGGAGCGCCGCAGGGCGAAGGTCGACTACCTCGGCGCCGTCCTGCTCACCGTCGGCATCACCGCGATCGTGCTGGTCACCACCTGGGGCGGTACGGAGTACGCCTGGGACTCGGCCGTGATCATGGAGCTGATCGCTCTCGGTGTCGCCTCCCTGGTCGGCTTCCTCTTCGTCGAGACGAAGGCCGCCGAGCCGATCATGCCGCTGCACATCTTCCGCAACCGCAACTTCACCCTCATGTCCGTCGTCGGCTTCATGGCCGGCTTCGTGATGTTCGGCGCGGTGCTGTTCCTGCCCCTCTTCCAGCAGTCGGTCCAGGGAGCCTCGGCGACCAACTCCGGTCTCCTGCTCCTGCCGATGCTGCTCGCGATGATGATCGTCTCGCTCGTCGCCGGCCGGATCACCACCAGCACCGGCAAGTACAAGGTCTTCCCGATCGCGGGCAGCGTCCTGATGATCGCGGGCCTGTTCCTGCTGGCCACCATGGACACCGGCACCACACGCTTCACGTCGGGCGTCTACATGGCGGTGCTCGGCGCGGGCATGGGCTTCCTGATGCAGATCACGATGCTCGTCGCGCAGAACAGCGTGGAACTGAAGGACATGGGCGTCGCCTCGTCCACCACCACCCTCTTCCGGACGCTGGGCAGCTCCTTCGGAGTCGCGATCATGGGCGCCCTGTTCACCGGGCGGGTCCAGGACGAGATGGCGGCCCGCGGCGGTGGTGGGGCGACCGAGAGGTCGGCCCAGCTGGACGCGGCGAGCCTGGCCGAACTGCCCGCCCCGGTGCGGGAGGCGTACGAGTACGCGGTGTCCTCCGGGACGCACCTCGCCTTCCTGGTGGGCGGCTCGGTCGCGGTGCTGGCCCTGCTGGCGGCGCTCTTCGTCAAGGAGGTCCCGTTGCGCGGCAGCGCGAAGCCGGAGGCCCCGTCGGCCGACGGGGCGGTGGGGCCGCAGGCCGAGACCACCAAGGCATCACAGGCCGTCTGACCGGCGGCTCTCCGGCCGGGCTGCGGTACGACGGCCGGCCTGTGGCACGACGAGTGGGCCCCGGAGGCGGGACGACGCCTCCGGGGCCCACCCGCGTTTCGACCGGTCGCCACCGGCGCTTCCGGCCGGCCGCGGTCCGCCGGTCAGCCGCCGTCGCGCAGGACGGGGAAGCTGCCCGTGGTCGTGGGCGCGTGCTCGGGCAGCCAGAGCACGGCGACCGCCCCGCCCGTACCCTCCGGGGCGCCGGCCGGCGCCGCGTTGCGGAACGTCAGCCGGGCACCCAGTACCCGCGCCTGGCCGGCGGCGATCGTCAGCCCCAGACCGTGGCCGTGCCCGGCCCGGTCGCTGCTGCCCGTCCGGAACCGGCTCGGCCCCTCCCGCAGCAGCGCCTCCGGGAAGCCGGGCCCGTGGTCGCGTATCCGCACGACCCTGCCCTCGACCGTCACCTCGACCGGGCCTGCCCCGTGCTTGGCGGCGTTCCCGAGCAGGTTGCCCAGGATGCGCTCCAGGCGCCGCGGATCCGTGGAGACCCACGACTCGTGCACCACCCGCACCGTGATGCCGGGGTCCAGCACGCCGATCCGCCGGGCCACGAACTCACCCAGCGGCAGCTCCTGGAGTTCGGCCCGCTCCGAGGCACTGTCCAGCCTGGCCACCTCCAGCACGTCCTCGACGAGCGTCCGCATGGCCTGCGCCCGGTCCCGTACGAGCTCCGTCGGCCGCCCGGGGGGCAGCAGTTCGGCCGCCGTGAGCAGCCCCGTCACCGGGGTGCGCAGCTCGTGGGCGATGTCCGCGGTGACCCGGCGCTCGGCCTCGATCCGTTCGTTGAGGGCGTCCGTCAGCGCGTCGACGGCACGGGCCAGCTCGTCGGTCTCGTCGCGTACGACGCCGCCGACGGCCTCCCGCACCCGCACCTCCGTGTTGCCCTGGGCCACCTTGCCCGCCGCCGCTGCGGCCTTGCGCAGCCGGCGGGACAGCTGTCCGCCGATCAGGACCCCCAGCGCGCAGCCGCCGAACACGACCGAGACCGAGCCGATGACCAACGCCCGGTCGAGGTCGCCCGTGATCGCGGCGCTCCGGTCGGCGAACGGGGTGTGCAGGGACAGGACGTCGCCGTTGGCCAGCGGTACGGCCGCCCAGACGTCGGGTACCCCTCCCGCGTACTCGTCGACGTGGGTGGCCCGCCTGTTCGCACGCATCTGGGCGCGCAGGTCGGCAGGGAGGGCCGGATCGTTGAGTTTCGCCCCGAACTTGGGGGCCGGCTTCTGGGTGCCCGACGCCTCGTACAGCCGCTGGGCGAACAGGAGCCGCTCCAGCTGTACCTCGCGCGCGTTGTCCAGCATCGAGACACGGGCGGCGTTGTGGACGACGAGGCTCAGGGTGACGGCGATGAGCGCGCCGACCGCCGCGATGGCGATGCTGATCTTCCAGCGGACACCGGTCCGCAGCGCCAGCCGCCTCATGCGCGCAACTTGTAGCCGAAGCCGCGGACCGTCTCGATCCTGTCCTGGCCGATCTTGGCCCGCAGCCGCTGCACATGGACGTCCACGACCCGCGTGTCCCCGCCCCAGCCGTAGTCCCAGACCCGATCGAGGAGTTTGTCCCGGGAGAGCACCGTGCCGGGCGCCGAGGAGAACTCCAGCAGCAGCCGCATCTCGGTCGGTGTGAGGCCCACCTGCGCACCCCTCCTGCGTACTTCCATGCCCTCGGTGTCGATCTCGACGTCGCCGAAGACCAGCACACCGCCCGTGTCGGCCGGTGGCCCGCCGGCCGGGGCCCCGCTCCGCCCGTCCTGACCCGAGGCGTGACCGAAGCGCCGCAGCACGGCACGGATCCGGGCGACGAGGACCGCCCCGTCGAACGGCTTGGTGACGTAGTCGTCGGCCCCCGCCTCCAGACCGAGCACCACGTCGATGGAGTCGGCCCGCGCGGAGAGCATGATGACGGGCACGGTGGACTCGTCGCGGATGCGGCGGCAGAGGCTGACACCGTCCAGGCCCGGCACCATCACGTCCAGGAGTGCGATGTCGGGCCGGTCCGCCCGGAAGGCCTCCAGTCCCTGGAGGCCGTCGGGCATCGCGGTGACCGTGAAGCCCACCCGCTCCAGTGCGAGCTGGGTGGCCTCACGGATGACGTCGTCGTCCTCGACGAACAGGACGTGGGTCTCGGCCATACGGGGCGGCTCCCAGTTCTCCGTCTGGTGCGGGGGGTACGTGCGGCGCCTGGTGCGGCGCGGGTCCGGGGCCTTGCCTAGTCGGGTGTCCTGCCGGGCGCGGTCGCGTCGTCCTCCCCGGTGCCGGCGGCACGGTTGAACTCGTTGTGCACGCGGTCGGTCTCGGTGAAGCGGCCCGCGGCCCAGCGGTAGGTGATCACGTCCTCGCCGGAGGGGTAGGCCACCGTGTCCTCGGAGCCGTACACCTGGGTGGTCACCACCAGATCCCCCCGGTCGATGGTGCCGTACACCGCCGGCACCTCCGCGCCGAAGACGTGTCCGTAACTGCCGTCCGCGCGCTGCCGGTAGACGTAGGTGCCCAGCCCCACCGAGTCGCCGCAGGTCATCACGTTGACCACGACGTCGGCGGCCGGGCCGTCGGTGAGCGTGCCGTAGGAGGTGTCCACCGGGTACTCGTCGCCGGTACACGGCTTGAGAGCGTCCCTGACCTGTCGGCTCACCTCGGGGTCGCCCTTGACGAGCGCGACGGCGTCGACCCTCGGGGCCGGCTTGGCCGTCCCGGAGGGGACGGCGTGCGAGGACGTGGCGCGGGTGACCGGCTGGCTGCCCGCAGGCCCCTCGTCACGGGTGCCCGTGCCGCCGGTGGAGCAGCCGGCGCAGAACAGCCCGAAGGCGGCGAGCCCGGCCATCGCCGTACCGCCCGCCGCCAGGCCGGCCCGGCGTCCGCCCCCGCCGGCCACCGCCCCGCCCGTGTCCCCACCGCTGCCTGTCAGGCCGCGCACCGCTCCCGCTCCCGCTCGTCGTGACGCCTGTCCCGCTGCGCCGGGATCCGTGCCGGGAGCCGGGGCGCCGGGGTCCGCTCGGCCTCGCGGCTCCGGGCGGCCCGGTCCTCCAGTTCCTGGCGCAGCCGCGCCAGGGCGCGGTGCAGCGTGCTCTTCACCGTACCGGCCGACATGCCGAGCGCCGCGGCCGTCTCCTCCGTGCTCATCTGCTCCCAGTGTCGCAGCACGACGACACTGCGCTGCTTCGGAGCCAGGACACCCAGGACGTCCATGAGCAGGGCGCGGTCGGCGCGCTGCTCGGAGCCGTCGTCGACGCTCGCGTCCGGGAGCTGCTCGGTGGGCACCTCGTCGAGCTTGCGGGCCCGCCACCACTCGGTGCGCGTGTTGATCATGACGCGGCGCAGGTAGGCGTCGGCGAGGGACTTGTCCGCGATGCCGTCCCAGCGCCCGAACGTGCGGGCCAGGGCGGTCTGCAGCAGGTCCTGGGCGTCCACCGGGTCGGGTACCAGCCGGCGGGCACTGCGCAGCAGCGCGTCCTGCCTGGTGCGTACGTACTCCTCGAATTCGAGCACCTGGCCCTGCGCCACCACAACCGCCTCCGTCACCGTGAATCCCCGTGTCCCACCGTCGGCAGGTGGTCCTCCTGCCGACGTCCGTGACGCTACGGAGGTGTTGTCACGGAGGTGTGCGGAGCAGCCGTACGCGGACGCACGGCTGTCCATCGGTTGTGTAACAGCCGCTGGACAGCCGTCCGCCCGGGCGGGCGCGGCCGGTGCGCCCTCAGGTCAGCGGGAGCCGGTACCGGCCCCCGGCGAGGGGTTCGACCAGGCCGTCGGCGACCAGGCCGTCCAGGGCGCGGGCGCGCTGCACGGGTTCCTCCCACACGGCGTCCAGCGCGGACTGCGGCACCGGCACGACCGAGTCGCGCAGCACGGAGAGCAGCCGCCCGCGCACCTGCCGGTCCGTACCGGCGTAGGTCTGGCCACGGCGTGCCGGCCCCTGGTGGGCGGGCTTGCCCGCCAGCCGCCAGGCGCACTGCCCGGAGATCGGGCAGCGCGCGCAGTCCTCGTTCTTCGCCGTGCAGACGAGTGCGCCGAGCTCCATCGTGGCGGCGGCCCAGTGGGCCGCCCGCTCGTCCTCCTCCGGGAGCAGGGCGCGGGCGAGCTTGCGCTCGGCGGCGGTGGTCGCGTTCGGGGGGTACTGGATCCCGGAGGCGGCCCGGGCGAAGACCCGGCGGACGTTCGTGTCCAGTACGGCGTGCCGTTGGCCGTACGCGAACGAGGCCACGGCCGCCGCCGTGTACTCGCCGATGCCGGGCAGGGCGAGCAGCTGGGCGTGCTCGCTCGGCACGTCTCCGCCGTGCCGTTCCGCTATCGCCTGCGCTGCCCCGTGCAGGCGCAGCGCGCGGCGGGGGTAACCGAGCCGGCCCCAGGCGCGGACCGCTTCACCCGGCGCGTCGGCGGCGAGGTCGGCGGGGCGCGGCCAGCGGGCCAGCCACTGTTCGTAGACCGGCAGGACCCGGTTCACAGGCGTCTGCTGCAGCATGAACTCGCTCACCATCACACCCCAGGCGCCCGCTTCGGGGCGGCGCCAGGGCAGATCGCGGGCGTGCTGCTCGAACCACCCGATGACGGGGTCGTGGAGGGAGGCGGGGGGCGTGTGTGTGGAAGTCGTGGCAGTCATCGCACCTACGATCCTGGCACGGAAGGCGGGACATCGGGCACGGGCGCGGGGGTGTCGGGCCGGTGGAGGGCTCATGGGGTGACGACGCCACCCGTTTCGACCCCTGGCCGGCCGGCTGCCGGGGGCCGAGAGGGGCAAAGCGGACGGAAGCGGTGGTGAACGGCCGCGCCGTGATGATGATCCGGAAAACTTGTCGATCAGAGCGGCGGTTGAGGGCCGGAGTTGGCACCGATCTCTCGTAGAGTTCGGGCCGTGGGATCTATGCGCAATCCGGTCGGGCCACTTCCCTCCAGCATCTACTGGCGACGTAGGGCAGTAGCCGTGCTGGTCATCGCGCTGCTCGCGGCTCTCGCCGTCTGGGCCGTCACCTCGGGTGGCGGCGGCGGCAAGAACGACGACGCGAAGCCGGGTGGCCCGAAGCCCGCCCCGTCCATCACACCGGGTCCCACCGGTTCCGGCCCGATCGTCGGCCAACCTCCGGGCGGCCGCGACGAGTCGGGCGGATCCGGCGCCGGCGGCGCGGGTACGGGCGGTGGCACCGGTGGTGGCACCGGCGGTGGCGGTACGACCGGTGCGGGGGTCGGCGGCGCCGCCTCCGGCACCGCGGGGGCGGGTGGCTCGGCCGCGGCGGGTGCCGGTGGCCAGGGGACGGCCGCGGGCGGCGGCGGAACGGCGGGCGTGCGCGTGCCGGCCGGCTCGTCCCTCCCGAACTGCGCCCCGGCAGCCCTGCAGTTGAGCGTGCGTACGGAGAACAGCTTCGGCCCCGGTGACGAGCCGGAGTTCCGGCTGGTCGCCAGGAACACGTCCGCCACCGACTGCAAGGCAGATCTCGGCCCGAAGAGCGTGGTGCTCACGGTGACCGAGGCCGGCGAGGAGGACGAGCAGGTGTGGTCCTCGAAGGACTGCCCGGCCGCCGGTGCGCTGTTCCTGAAGGTCCCGGCGGGCACGACGATCGTCCACCCCGTGAAGTGGGACCGTACGACGAGCTCCCCGCAGTGTGCGACGCGGGCCGCGGGGAAGGCGGCGCCCGGTACGTACCTCCTGGAGGCCAAGGCCCCCGGGGAGCCGCTCCAGCGGGCGTCCTTCGTGCTCGCCAAGGACTGACCCCGGGGCGCGCGGGGGCCTCTTCGGGCCCCGCCTCCGCCCGGCCGGCCGGCCGCGGGTGTGCGGTGCCGGCCAGGTCGGGAAGGTGTACCGGTGGGCACCGATACACCGGGGACCGGCGCGGGAGGCCCTGGCGGGGCCGGGAACACCGCGTTCCGCCGGGCTCCGGGCAGCCCCGGCAGGGCCCGGGCGGGAGGCGCTACACGTACCGTTCGAGGATCGAGGACTCCGCCAGCCGCGAGAGCCCCTCGCGCACACTGCGGGCGCGGGCCTCGCCGACGCCGTCCACGGCCTGGAGGTCGTCGACACTCGCGGCCAGCAGCTTCTGCAGGCCGCCGAAGTGCTCGACCAGCCGCTCGATGATCGCTCCGGGCAGCCGCGGCACCTTGGCCAGCAGCCGGAAACCGCGGGGCGACACCGCCGAGTCCAGCGTCTCGGGCGAGCCGCTGTATCCCAGCGCCCGTGCGACGACGGGGAGTTCGAGCAGTTCCGTGTGGGTGAGCGTGTCCAGATCGGTCAGTGCCTCGGCGACCGTTCGCGACCGCTTCGCGGTGGGCTCGGGCACGTAGTCGCGCACGACCAGCTCACGCTCGGGCTCCACGCCCGCGATCAGCTCGTCCAGCTGGAGCGACAGAAGCCGGCCGTCGGTGCCCAGCTCCACCACGTACTCGGCGATCTCGGTGGCGATCCGGCGCACCATCTCCAGCCGCTGTGCGACGGCCGTCACGTCCCGGACGGTCACCAGGTCCTCGATCTCCAGCGCGGAGAGGGTCCCGGCCACCTCGTCCAGCCGGAGCTTGTACCGCTCCAGCGTCGCGAGAGCCTGGTTGGCGCGGGACAGGATCGCGGAGGACTCCTCCAGGACCCGCCGCTCCCCGTCCACGTACAGGGCGATGAGGCGCATCGACTGGGAGACCGAGACGACGGGGAAACCGCACGCCTTGGAGACACGGTCGGCCGTGCGGTGGCGGGTGCCCGTCTCCTCGGTGGGGATGGCGGCGTCCGGGACCAGCTGCACGCCGGCGCGCAGAATCTTGGTCATGTCCTTGTCCAGGATCAGCGCGCCGTCCAGCTTGCACAGCTCGCGCAGACGCGTCGCGGTGAATTCCACGTCCAGCACGAATCCGCCGGTGCACATGGATTCGACCTTCTTGTCCATGCCGAGGACGATCAGCCCGCCGGTGTTGCCGCGGAGGATGCGCTCCAGGCCGTCGCGGAGGGCCATTCCGGGCGCGACCGCGCTCAACGAGGCGCGCATCAGCGCCTCGTTACCCGTGCCTTGGCCGGACTTTCCGGGCGAGGTTGCCCGGTCGTTGGCTGCCACTGCACTCCTCCGGTCACAGGTTTGCGGTGCCCTTGCGTCCCTCATACCGTGTGTACGGGCGGGCGAGACCAGGGCAAAGTCTACCGGCGTGCGCCGTCCTCCTGTGGTCCGTCCGGGCGAGACCGGCGGGGGAGGACCCTGAGGGCGTCCCCCATGTCGGCGACTTCTGTGACTTTCATACCCGACGGAACCTGTCCCGGGTCCCGCGGGACGAGGGCGTGCTTGAACCCCAGGCGGTACGCCTCGGCCAGCCTCCGCTGGACGCCCGTCACCCTCCTGACCTCCCCCGCGAGGCCCACCTCGCCGATCGCGACGAGGTTCTTCGGCAGCGGTGTGTCGCTGGCCGCACTGGCCAGCGCCAGCGCGATCGCCAGGTCCGCGGCGGGCTCGGTGAGCTTCACGCCGCCCACCGTCGCGCTGTAGATGTCCCGCTTGCCGAGCGCGCTGATACGGCCCCGCTGCTCCAGCACCGCCAGCATCATCGAGACGCGGGAGGTCTCCAGGCCGGAGGTGGTGCGCCGGGGGGACGGGATCTGCGAATCGACGGTCAGCGCCTGCACCTCGGCGACGAGAGGGCGCTTGCCCTCCAGCGTGACGGTCAGGCAGGTGCCCGGGACCGGCTCGTCACGGCGGGTGAGGAAGAGCCCGGAGGGGTCGGCGAGGCCGGTGATGCCCTCGTCGTGCAGCTCGAAGCAGCCGACCTCGTCGGTGGCCCCGTACCGGTTCTTGACGCCCCGCACGAGGCGGAGGCGGGCGTGCCGGTCACCTTCGAAGGACAGCACCACGTCGACCAGGTGCTCCAGCAGCCGCGGGCCCGCGATGGCGCCGTCCTTGGTGACGTGCCCGACCAGCAGCGTCGACATGCCGCGCTCCTTCGACGCCCGGATGAGGGCGGCCGCGACCTCGCGGACCTGCGCCATACCGCCCGGAGCCCCGTCGATCTCCGGCGAGGCGACGGTCTGCACGGAGTCGAGGACGAGGAGTGACGGCTTGACGGCGTCGAGGTGCCCGAGGACCGCGGACAGGTCGGTCTCGGCGGCCAGGTAGAGATGGTCGTTGATCGCCCGGATCCGGTCGGCGCGCATCCGCACCTGGCTCGCCGACTCCTCCGCCGTGACGTAGAGGGTGCGGTGCTCGTCGCTCGCCGCCTTTGCGGCCACGTCGAGCAGGAGCGTCGACTTGCCGACCCCGGGCTCGCCCGCGAGCAGCACGACGGCCCCGGGCACCAGTCCGCCGCCGAGCACACGGTCGAGCTCGCCCACGCCGGTCGAGCGCGCCGTGGCCTGCCGGCTGTCCACCTGGCCGATCGGCAGGGCGGCGGTCGAGACCCGGCCGACGGCGGTCGTGCGGACCGCCGGGGCGCCGCCGAACTCCTCGACCGTCCCCCATGCCTGGCACTCGGGGCAGCGGCCGAGCCACTTGGCGGTCGTCCAGCCGCATTCGGTGCAGCGGTAGGACGGCCGGTCCTTCGCGGATTTCGTACGGGCAGCCATGGCGTCACCGTATAGGGGAGGTCCGACAACGCGGACCCCGGTGCGGACCGCCGGCGCGGGAGGCGGGATCGCGTCCGATACGGCGCTTCCGGGGTGAATGTACGACTGGCGTCCTGTTTCACGGCATACGTTCATCCTTAAGGGTTAATTGCGCGCAAGGGCCGCCAGGGACCCGGCGGCGTCTGCCTACGGTCGCCGGGTGACGAGCAGCAGGTTGCAGATCCCGACGCCCACCACCGGCGCACACCGGGCGCGCCGACGCGCCGCCCGCCCGTCGGCACAGCGACCGCCCGCACGCTACGAGCCGTACCTCGACGGCCTGTTCACCTACTGCCTGTCCGTCCTGTGCGACCACGAGGCGGCCACCGACGCGCTCGGCGCCGTCCTCGCGATCGCGGAACGGCAGGACGGCCGGTGCCCCACGGCTGAGGAGGAACGTAAATCCTGGCTGTACGCCCTGGCCAGATGGACGTGCCTGCGCGCCCTCGCCGGTGCCCAGGCGGTTCTGGCCGGCGGGAAGAAGCTCTACCTCCTGGCGGGCCCGGCCGAGTTCCTCTGGCTGTCGGCCGAGGACGGGCGGGTCGAGCACCGTGTCCGGTACGCC
>NZ_JBEXWB010000056.1:0-25948 GCF_040629645.1 Streptomyces sp. NPDC005899
GTTGATAGGCCAGATGTGGAAGCCCGGTAACGGGTGGAGCTGACTGGTACTAATAGGCCGAGGGCTTGTCCTCAGTTGCTCGCGTCCACTGTGTTAGTTCTGAAATAACGAACGGCCGTGTTTTTTCCGGTGTTGGTTAATTTCATAGTGTTTCGGTGGTCATTGCGTTAGGGAAACGCCCGGTTACATTCCGAACCCGGAAGCTAAGCCTTTCAGCGCCGATGGTACTGCAGGGGGGACCCTGTGGGAGAGTAGGACGCCGCCGAACAATTATTCCGGGAAAGCCCCGTGCCCTTGTGGCACGGGGCTTTTCTGCGTTCTGAGCGTCTAGGCTCGAACCATGCGCTACGAACTGGTCATCTTCGACAACGACGGCGTGCTCGTCGACAGTGAGCCGCTCTCCAACACCGTCCTCGCCGGCTACCTCACAGAGCTGGGCCACCTCACCTCGTACGAGGAGTCGATCCGCGACTACATGGGGGCCGCGGTCCACCGGATCCACGACCTCGTGGAGGAGCGGACCGGCCAGAAGCTCCCCCCGTCCTTCGACGAGGAGCTGCACAGGCGGACCGTCGCCGCGTTCCAGGACGAGCTGGTCGTGGTGGAAGGCGTCGAGGAGCTCCTCGGCACGCTCGTCGCCGACGGGGTGGCGTACTGCGTCGCCTCGTCCGGAAGCCACCAGAAGATCGCGGCGGGGCACCGCAGGACCGGGCTCGACCAGTGGTTCGAGGACGAGTGGATCTTCAGTTCGGAGGACGTCGGGCGCGGGAAGCCCGCCCCGGACCTGTTCCTCCACGCCGCAGCCCGCATGGGTGTCGCCCCCGAGCGCTGCGTGGTCATCGAGGACAGCCCGCTCGGTGTCGAGGCCGCCCGCTCGGCCGGCATGGACGTGTACGGCTTCACCTCGATGATGCCGGCCGACCGGCTCGTCGGGGTCACTGGGCACTTCTCCGACATGTCGCAGCTCCCCAAACTCCTTGCCTGATCCGCCTACCCAGCGGTGAGCCCCCGGCCCTACGCTCGCGGCCATGACGGATGCGCGGTTGCGGCACGGCAGGGCCTCCCTGGCCCTCAGCTTCCTGGTGCAGGGAGTGGCCTTCGCGCTGCTCGTGACGCGCATCCCGGCCGTACAGAGCCGGTACGGGATATCCGACGGGCTGCTGCCCCTCTTCCTGGCCGCCGTGCCCGTCCTGGCGGGCCTCGCCAGCGTGGCGACCGAGAAGGTCGTCGCACGCGTACGGCCCGGCGTGGTCCTCAGGTGGGCGCAGCCCGTCGTGCTGCTGGCGCTCCTCGGTGTGGGCGCGGGCCGCGAGGTGTGGCAGGCGGCCGTGGCGCTCGGTGTGTTCGGGCTCGCCGTCGGGGCGTTGGACGCGTCCATGAACATGCTGGGTGTCAGCCTGCAACGGGCGTACGGGCGCAGCATCATGCTCGGCTTCCACGCCGCGTACAGCCTGGGCGGGATGGCGGGGGCCTCGATGGCGTGGGCCGGGGCCCACTGGGACCTGCCGCTGCTCGTGTCCTACCTGCCGGCCGTGGCCGTCCTGCTGCCCGCCGCCCTCGTGGGGAGCCGGTGGTACACGGGCGGCGGGGCGCCCGTCGGTCCCGCGTCGGGGCCGAGGGCGAAGACGTCCGTGCCGTTCTCCCTGCTGCTGCCGCTCTGCCTGGTGATGGCCTTCGCCTACATCGGGGACTCGACGGTCTCCAACTGGAGTGCGAAGTACCTGCGGGACGTGCTGGGCGGTTCGGAGCAGCTGGCGACGGTCCCGTACAACGTCTACATGGTGACGACGCTGCTGGGGCGGGCCGTCGGGGACCTCGGGGTGCGGCGGTTCGGGGCGGCGGCCGTGGTGCGGTGCGGGAGCGTCCTGGCGGCCGCGGGGTTCGCCGTGGTCGCCGTGGCGCCGGGGGCCTGGTGGGGGATGCTCGGGTTCACCATGCTGGGGTTCGGGCTGTGTGTGATCGTGCCGCAGACGTTCGCGGCGGCGGGCCGGTTGTTCCCCGGTGCGAGCGATGTCGCCGTGGCCCGGCTGAACGTCTTCAACTACGTGGGCTTCCTGGTCGGGTCGCCACTGGTGGGGGCTCTCGGGGACGCGTGGAGTTATCGGGGTGCGATGGTGGTCCCGATGGTGCTGGTCCTCGCCACGCTCGTGTACGCCAGGTCGTTCGGCGCGGAACCCGCCCGATACGGTGGCGGACATGAGCGGGCGCGCGCGGCTGATGTGGGATGAGGCAGTAACGGGTTACGACTTCGGGTCCGGTCATCCCATGGACCCCGTCAGACTGGCCCTGACGATGGGGCTGGTCCGGGCGTTCGGCCTCGACGGGTCGGTGGAGGTGCGGTCGGCCAAGGCCGCGGGTGAGTCCACCCTGCGGCTGGTGCACCGCGAGGACTACGTGAGGGCCGTCCGGGCCGCGTCGAAGGACCCGCGGGCCGCCGACCAGGCGTACGGGCTCGGGACGGCGGACGATCCGGCGTTCGCCGGGATGCACGAGGTGTCGGCGCTCATCGCGGGGCTCTCGGTGGGGGCGGCGGAGGCGGTGTGGCGCGGGGAGACCGCGCACGCCGTGAACTTCACGGGCGGGCTCCACCACGCGATGCCGGGGGCCGCCTCGGGGTTCTGCGTCTACAACGACCCGGCGCTCGCCATCGCCCGGCTCCTGGAGCTGGGGGCCGAACGGGTGGCGTACGTCGATGTGGACGTCCATCACGGGGACGGGGTGCAGGCGGCGTTCTGGGAGGACCCGCGGGTCCTGACCGTGTCGCTGCACGAGCACCCGCGCACGCTGTTCCCGCAGACCGGGTGGCCGCAGGAGACGGGTTCCGGTGCGGGCGAGGGTGGCGCGGTGAACGTGGCGCTGCCCGCGGGTACGGGTGACGCCGGGTGGCTGCGGGCCTTCCACGCGGTGGTGCCGGAGCTGCTGGCGGACTTCCGGCCGCAGGTGCTGGTGACGCAGCACGGGGCGGACACGCACTTCGAGGACCCGCTCGCCCACCTCGCGGTGTCCCTGGACGCCCAGCATGCCGTCATGACGGCCTGTCACGAACTGGCGCACTCCTGCGCCGAGGGCGGGCGCTGGGTGGCGCTGGGCGGTGGCGGTTACGCGGTGGTGGACGTGGTGCCGCGCTCGTGGACCCACCTGGTGGGCATCGCCGCGCACGCCCCGGTCGATCCGGAGTCGGTGATCCCCTCCTCGTGGCGGGACGAGGTGTACGCCCGTACACGGCAGTTGGGGCCGGCGCGGATGACGGACGGGCGTACGCCGTCGTGGCGGGAGTGGGAGGACGGGTACGACCCGGCGGACCGGCTGGACCAGGCGGTGCTGGCGACCAGGCGTTCGGTGTTCCCGCTGCGGGGGCTGCTCGCCTGAGGGCCCCCGTCCGGGGGCGCCGCGGTGAGTGCGGCCGTGGCCGTCCGCGCAAGCCCGGTCACGCCAACGGGTGGCAGGAGCGGGCTTGCCGGTGTGCGGTGGCTCTCGGTGCGGGAGCATCGGGAGGGTGTTGAGCACCGGAGCGCTGCGCGCTCATCTGCTGGCGGCCCGGCTGGCCGGGCCCGTGGCCACCTCGCGTGAGGACAGCCTGCGGAGCTATCGGCTCTTCGCGGTGGGGGACCCGCGTGTGACGCTGGGGCTCGCTCCCGAACGGCCCTGGGGGGAGCGGGACCTGCTGCGGTTGATGGCCGACCGGTGCGGGGTGTCGGACGACCCGGGCCATGTGTCCGGGCTCGACGTGATCGATCCGGAGCGGACCGTCGCCGGCCTCGACGCCTTCGCGCGACGTTTGGCGTACGCGGCGCGCAGACGGGCCCCCGTGCTGTTCGGGACGGGGCACCCGCACCGTCTGCTCGGTTTCTACGCCGCGCTGGCAGACGCTTTGTCGGCGGCCGGATGCACCGTACTCACACCGGCGCAGGGCCGATGTGTCGACATGACGACCAGGTTCGGCGTACGCACGTACCGTCTCGACCACGTACGGGGAGTCGTGCTGGTGCGCGAACCGGGCGTGCGGCCCCGGGGGAGTGGGACCGGCGCACACACCCATTCCCCGCTGCCGGTCCGAATGGCGCTGGGGTGGATCGCCGAGCGGCGGGGGGTCCTGCCGGAGTTGGTGGTGGGGGACCACGGGTGGGTCTGCGGTGCTGGTCAGCTGGGTATCGAGGCGATCGGCCTGGCCGACACGGACGATCCCGCGCTGTTCGTGGGGGAGGCGGAGGGGCAGGTGTCGGTGGCCGTGCCGGTCGACGACGGCGTCCGGTCGGAGTACTACCTGCCGCTCACTCGGTATGTACTCAATCGGGCGCGTCTGTCACAGTAGGCGGCCGATCGTCTCACCTCTTCCCCACTCGCATCACCCGCCCCTAATCTGGGGAGTGAGCGCACAGCGACGAAGAGTCACCGGAGGGGAAGCCGGTGCGCGTCCCGTGCGGAAGGTACAGGTGGGTCATGGCTGCTGGCAGCGAGAGGCCTCTGAGCGAGGTCAAGTTTCTGACCGTGGCGGAAGTCGCCTCGGTCATGAGGGTGTCGAAGATGACCGTGTACCGCTTGGTGCACAGCGGTCATCTGCCGGCGATCAGGGTGGGAAGGTCCTTCCGGGTCCCGGAGCAAGCGGTTCACGAGTACCTCCGTGAGTCCTTCGTGGGGGTGGAGTCGGCCTGACGTCGCCCTCGGATTACGTCCCTCACGCGGTGGCGGGTAGGCTAGGCCGACGTAGGTCGTGTGGGCCCAGACGCCCCGCACCAGTGAAGAAGAAGTGAGCGAGGGTAGTCGTGGGCTCTGTTATCAAGAAGCGGCGCAAGCGGATGGCCAAGAAGAAGCACCGCAAGCTGCTCAAGCGCACGCGCGTTCAGCGTCGCAACAAGAAGTAAGCGAACGCGGTTCGTGAGTCCGAGGCCCTCCCGCCGTCCTGGCGGGGGGGCCTCGGCGCGTGTCCGGCCCGGGGCCCGCCCCGGGTGCCGGGCGCCCCGTGGCCCGGTCCCGAGGTGTGTTCCGGGCCCGTCGTCCGCGGCCCCGCGGTGCCGGAGCGGCCGGATGCGCGGCGTTCCGCCCGGTGGGGTCCGGCGTCGGTGTGTTTCCCGCCATCGGTTCGGTAAAGCCGGCCCTGGGGCCGTCACAGGCCGGTGTCCACCGGCTACGGTGACGGCCAGGGGAAGACCCCGTCCGAGGAACGACCGACGGAAGGCGCTGATCTTGGGGAAGATCGTGCTCGTCACAGGCGCGGCCCGGCAGCTGGCAGGCCGCTTCGTCCGGCGCGTCCAGCACGATCCGGCGGTGGACCGGGTGATCGCCGTCGACGCGGTCGCGCCCGGACACGGGCTGGGTGACGCCGTGTTCGTCAGGGCGGACATCCGGCAGCCGGCGATCGCCAGGGTCCTGGCGGAGCACTCCGTCGACACGGTCGTCCATCTGGACGTGTCGGCCAAGGCGCTGGGCCCGGGTGGCCGGACGGCGGTCAAGGAGACCAACGTCATCGGCACCATGCAGCTGCTCGGTGCGTGCCAGAAGTCGCCGACCGTCCAGCGGCTCGTGGTGAAGTCGAGTACGGGCGTCTACGGCTCCGCCCCGCGTGACCCGGCGGTGTTCACCGAGACGACCCCGCCCAAGTCCCTGCCGAGCGGCGGCTTCGCGAAGGACGCGGTGGAGGTCGAGGTCTACGTGCGCGGGTTCGCCCGCCGCAGGCCGGACGTGGCCGTGTGCGTGCTCAGGTTCGCGAACATCCTCGGCCCCGCGCCCGATTCGCCGCTGGCCGACTACCTGTCGCTGCCGGTCCTGCCGACGGTCTTCGGATACGACCCCAGGCTCCAGTTCGTCCACGAGGACGACGTCGTCGACGTGTTGGAGATCGCGGCCCGTGAACCCCGGCGCGGGACGCTGAACAGCGGCACGTTCAACATCGCCGGCGACGGGGTGCTGCTGCTCTCGCAGTGCTCGAGGCGGCTGGGCCGGCCGACCGTGCCGGTGCTGCTGCCCGCCGTCACGTGGGTGGGCTCGGCGCTCCGTACGGTCGGGATGACCGACTTCTCGCCGGAGCAGATCCGGCTGCTCACCCATGGCAGAGTGGTCTCGACCGTACAGATGCGCGAGACCCTGGGCTTCCGGCCGGCGTTCACCACCGCGGAGACGTTCGCGGAGTTCGTGCGGAGCCGGGGGCCGGGGCTGCTGCCGCCCGAGAAGGTGGGCAGGGCCGTCGGCCGGCTGGCCGGACTGCCGTTCGCCGGGGGCGCGGCCGGTACACATTCGACGCACGGCGCCAGGTAGAGGAGCGCGACCCACGATGGCGGACGCCAAGGTCCTTCCGTTCGACGACGACCGTTCGCGAGCCGGCGCGGCCCGGCGGAGAGGTGCTCTGCCGGGGGCCGGCCGGGGGCAGACGCCCGCGGGGGCGGGTGCGGCGCCCGTCAGCGCCCTCCCGGGGGGACAGGTGCCGGAAGGGGCCGACCAGGCGGCGAAAGCCTCCGAGGAGCCGCGGGAGGACTCCCGGCGGGGTGTCTGGGACCGGCGGATCGCGGGCGGGCTGGCGTTCCTGCGGCGGCGGGTCACGGGTGACTACGAGGTCGACGAGTTCGGTTACGACGAGGAGCTCACCGACCAGGTCCTGATGTCGGTCCTGCGGCCGCTCGCGGAGTCGTACTTCCGGGTCGAGGTCAAGGGCGTCGAGAACATCCCGTCGGACGGCGGGGCGCTCGTCGTGGCCAATCACTCGGGGACGCTGCCGCTGGACGGGCTGATGCTCCAGGTCGCGGTGCACGACCACCATCCGGCCGGGCGGCATCTGCGGTTGCTCGCGGCCGACCTGGTCTTCATGCTCCCGGTGGTCAACGAGCTGGCCAGGAAGGCCGGTCACACGCTGGCGTGCGCGGAGGACGCGGAACGGCTGTTGCAGCGGGGCGAGGTCGTCGGGGTGATGCCGGAGGGGTTCAAGGGCCTCGGCAAGCCGTTCGGCGAGCGGTACAAGCTGCAGCGTTTCGGGCGGGGCGGTTTCGTGTCGACGGCGCTGCGGGCCGGGGTGCCGATCGTGCCGTGCTCGATCGTGGGCGCCGAGGAGATCTATCCGATGATCGGCAACTCGAAGACGCTGGCGCGGATTCTCGGTGTGCCCTACTTCCCCGTCACGCCGACGTTTCCGTGGCTGGGGCCGTTGGGGGCGGTGCCGCTGCCGACGAAGTGGACGATCCAGTTCGGTGAGCCGATCGAGACGGACGGCTATCCGCCCGAGGCGGCGGAGGACCCGATGCTGATGTTCAACCTGACCGACCAGGTGCGGGAGCAGATCCAGCACACGCTGTACAAGCTGCTGGTGCAGCGCCGTTCGGTCTTCTTCTGAGCCGGGCGGAGCCGGGCGCGGCGACGAGGCGGGGGCCGGTCCACCGGCCCCCGCCTCGCGTGCCCGGTTACGGCTCGAAGTCCTCGCCGTCGATTCCCAGGCCGGGCAGCAGGCCGGGGAGCAGGGGCGGCAGGGTCACGTCCGGTGCGGGTGGCCGGCCGGTGTCGCCGTCGGGGCGGGACGGGGTGGCGCCGTCGGTGGGAAGGTCGTCCAGCAGGCCGTCCGTGCCTCCGCCGACCAGGCCCTCGGCCGAACTGCTGCCGGAGCCGGAGGGCTTGGGTGTGGTGCTGTCGTCCGCTCCGCCGGGGGAGCCGGCGGGCGACGACGGTGCCGTGCCGGCCGATCCGGAGGGACCCCTGCCACGGCCGGGCGAGGCGGACCGCGTCTCGCCGGCATCGCTGTCCGGGGGGCGGGGGAGCAGGGCCTGTAGAGGGGCGACCTCCTGGTCCATGGCCTCGAAGACGGAGCTGACCTTGTCACCGATGTCGGTCAGCTGGACGGGCAGCCTGTCGCGGAGGCTGCTCCAGCTCGCGCGGTGCGAGCGGGAGAAGGTGTCCAGCGTCCGGATCGGCCCGAGGGAGCCGTCCCGCTGGTAGGCGGAGTGGAGCAGGCGGTGGCCTTCGGTGGCGTCCCGTGTCATGCCGTCGAGCGTGCGCCGCACCTCGCCGAGCGACTCGTGGTCCATCTCGCCGGAGCGGGCGCGCTCCATCAGGCGGCGGGCCTCGTTGAGCCGGGTCGAGGCCTGGTCGAGGTAGACCTCGCCGCGGTCGGCGTCGCCGTCGGCCATGCCGAGGTGGATGTCCTCCATGCCGCGCTTGAGTCCGTACAGGGAGTCACCGGGCAGGGCGTCGGAACTGGCAGCGGCCACTCCGCCCAGGGCGCCCGCGGCCACACCGACGGTGAGCCCGCCGGCGGTCAGGCCCTTCGCCCAGCGGGAGCGTGGACGCAGTTTCCGGAGCGGGGAGGCCCGGTGGGCTCCCTTGCCCCGTTGTTCGGGCACCGTAGGGCCCGTGGACGCACCACCTTCGGCGAACATGGTTTCCATGGCGGCGACGAGCTGGGCTCGCTGCACCACTTTGACCTCGGGATCCATTCCAGGCCCCGGTAGCTCGCCGAGGCCGTTCGCCAGGGCCAACAGCTGTCCGTGGTCGGCCTGTTCGGCCGGTTCCTCGGGCTGTACGGCCGCCGCACCCTGGGTGGACTGCTCCTCCAGGGCCTGGGCGAAGGCGTTCGCCCGCCGGTGTGCCGAAACGTTTGCGATCACTGGCGGCACCTCCTCTCGTCATGACGGTCGACTCCCCTGAGGTCCGGAAGGTTGCCCACCGGACGCTTCTCCACACGATCGAGCGAGTGGATCCGGTCCGGGTGGCGACAGGGGGCCTGCATCCGGCACAACGAGTGGCGCGGCAGTTGGGTTACGGACGGCGGATGATCCTGCTCTGTGTCACGAGCACGTCACTGGAGGTGACGGAACGCCGTACCGGACGCGCCCGCGGGCGGCGGTCAGCGGGCGTCGTCGGGCAGGAGGCGGGCGAGCGTGCGGACGGCGCGGTACTGCAGGGTCTTGATGGCGCCCTCGTTCTTTCCCATGACCCGGGCGGTCTCGGCGACCGAGAGGCCCTGCAGGAACCGGAGCGTGACGCACTCCTGCTGTTGCGGGTTGAGCCGTCGCACCGCCTCCAGCAGTGCGGCGTTGGAGAGGGACTCCAGGACGGAGTCCTCGGGGCTCCGCGCGACCTCGTTGGCGTCGAGCATCTCGCCGGTGGTCACTTCCAGCCGGAAACGACTGGACTTGAAGTGGTCGGCGACCAGGTTCCGGGCGATCGTGACCAGCCAGGCGCCGAAGTCGCGCCCCTGCCAGGTGAAGGTGGAGATGCGCCGGAGTGCGCGCAGGAACGTCTCGCTCGTGAGGTCCTCCGCCGTGGCCTTTCCTCCCACGCGGTAGTAGATGTACCGGTACACGGTGTCGCTGTACTGGTCGTACAGGCGGCCGAAGGCCTCGGCCTCACCGGCCTGCGCGCGCTCGACGAGGTCCATCATGCGCGCGCTGTCGCTGTCGGCTGTCGGCCGGCGGACGGCAGGCGTGGTCGTGGCGCCGCGGTTGCTGCGTCTTCCGACCGCCGCACTGCGCTCGGCCAGCGCGTAGCAGGGGCCGGCAGGTGCAGGGGTGGCAAATGCGGGGGCGGCGTACGCGGTGGGGACGAAGCCGCGCAAGAGGTCGAGGACCGTTGCGCGGAGCGTAGCCAGGCCCGAGGTGTCAACCCCGACGTGTGGGTACACGGGACTCCCAGAGGCAGAGCTTCCATCACGTGCAGTTCGAAAACCGTCACCCGTGGTGACGGGGGACGGGCTCTTGATGCGTCTGAGGAGAATAACGCTTCGTACAGGCCGTGCTACACCCAGTTGCTTAAATCATCGGTTGCGTCGTTTCCGTGACCTTTAAGTGACGGTTCGCCTAGCGCCAAGTGATCGGTAAACGATCGGTTCGCTTCGTCAACTGTCTGTGGGGGCGACGGGTTGTGGTCACCCGTACGGAACGCGACTGGCCGGAGCGGTGGGTGGGGGCGGGTGCGGACGCCTCACGTATGGCCGTACGTCCCCGGGCGTGGCCCGGGTGCGGTCTTGGCGCCCCTCCGCGCGGCGGATGGGAGGCCGGCGTGGTGGGAGGGCCCCGGCTTCAGCGCCGGCGGCGGTGGAGGGCCACGGCGGCGGCGGTCCCGCCGGCCAGGGCTCCGACGCCCGCGGCGGCAGGGATGCCGACCTTGGCCGCCCTGCGGCCGGTGCGGTAGTCGCGCAGCCGCCAGTCCAGGGAGCGGGCGTGCTTGCGCAGTTTCGCGTCCGGGTTGATCGCGTACGGGTGGCCGACCAGGGACAGCATGGGGATGTCGTTGTGCGAGTCGCTGTACGCGGCGCAGCGCTCCAGGTCCAGGCCCTCGGCGGCGGCCAGCGCGCGGACGGCCTCGGCCTTGGCCGGGCCGTGCAGCGGCTCGCCGACGAGGCGGCCGGTGTAGACGCCGTCGACCGATTCGGCGACGGTGCCCAGCGCGCCGGTGAGGCCCAGGCGGCGGGCGATGATGGTGGCGGTCTCCACCGGTGCGGCCGTGACCAGCCAGACCTTCTGGCCGGCGTCGAGGTGGGCCTGCGCGAGGGCGCGGGTGCCGGGCCAGATGCGGTCGGCCATGTACTCGTCGTAGATCTCCTCGCCGATGGACATCAGCTCGGCGACGCGGTGGCCCTTGACGATGGACAGCGCGCTGTCGCGGGCGTCCTGCATGTGCTCCGGGTCTTCCACGCCGGCGAGCCGGAACCAGGCCTGCTGCCAGGCGAAGCGGGTGAGTTCGCGGCGCTGGAAGAACTTCCGCTTGTACAGGCCCCGGCCGAAGTGGAAGAGCGCGGCGCCCTGCATGACGGTGTTGTCGAGGTCGAAGAAGGCGGCCGCGCGGTCGTCCCCGGCCACGGGGAAAGCCGGCTCGCCGGGCTTGCCGGCGGCGGCCAGCAGCTCCGTGGCGTCGGGGGGGAAGGGGGACTCACCGGCGGGGAGTGTCGCCTTCTGGGCCGCCTCGGCCGCCGCCTCGCCTGCCAGCACGCTGCGTGCCGTCGCGGGGCGCCTGCGGGGTGTGAGCCATCCAAGAGCGGCCATGGCGTGAGCATAGCCATTGCGTCCGGTCGTTCCCGACCCGGCGGGAGGCGGCGGTGTGAACTCTTCGGGGACGTCGTGTCGAACGGGTGACGGCGTGGTGACCCGGTGGGCGCAGAATGAGGGTATGAGTGCCCTGTTGCGTCGTGCGAAGAAGAAGCCCGCGGACCGGGTGGTGACCCTCGTGGGGAAGCCCGGCTGCCATCTCTGCGAGGAGGCGCGGGCGGTGGTGGACGCGGTGTGCGAGGAGACCGGCGCGTCGTGGGTGGAGAAGGACATCACCCGGGACGAGGGCCTGTACGAGGAGTACTGGGAGCAGATCCCCGTGGTGCTGATCGACGGGGAGCAGCACACGTTCTGGCGGGTGGATCCGGCGCGGCTGCGGGCGGCGCTCGGCGCGTAGGGGGGGTCCGCGGGGGCGCGAAGGGGGCTTACGGGGTGAAACCGGGTTACCATCGTGGGCGTTTTGAGTGCTCTCGGGGGGCGCGGATATGAGGAGTGTGTACCGCTTTGCCCCCTTCGGGCCCGCAACGGGCTGATGAGGTCCCGGGTTCCGGGATCGCGCGAGGAATATGCGTGACCCCGGTCACTTTGACCGGACAAAACGGACACTATCTTTGTGCACGCGTTCACAAAGACATAGCCTGCTGTCGACGGGGCGGTCTTAGGACATACGGCCGCCTGCAGCCCCGCTCATCCCGCAGGAGCACCGTGGCAACTGGCCGAACTCACCGACCGGCGACCCGTAGCCGAGGAATTCCCGAGGCCACCGTCGCCCGCCTTCCGCTGTATCTACGCGCACTGACGGCGCTCTCCGAGCGCTCGGTTCCCACGGTCTCCTCCGAGGAACTCGCCGCGGCGGCGGGGGTCAACTCCGCCAAGCTGCGCAAGGACTTCAGCTACCTGGGCTCCTACGGCACCCGCGGTGTCGGGTACGACGTCGAGTATCTCGTCTACCAGATCTCCCGCGAACTCGGGCTCACCCAGGACTGGCCCGTCGCCATCGTCGGCATCGGCAACCTCGGCGCCGCGCTCGCCAACTACGGCGGCTTCGCCTCGCGTGGTTTCCGGGTCGCCGCGCTGATCGACGCGGACCCCGCGATGGCGGGTACCCCCGTGGCCGGGATCGCCGTACAGCACACCGACGACCTCGACCGGATCATCAGCGACAACGGCGTGTCCATCGGTGTCATCACCACCCCGCCCGGAGCGGCCCAGCAGGTCTGCGACCGGCTCGTCGCCGCCGGGGTGACGTCCATCCTGAACTTCGCGCCCACGGTGCTGTCCGTGCCCGACGGCGTCGACGTGCGCAAGGTCGACCTGTCGATCGAGCTGCAGATCCTGGCCTTCCACGAGCAGCGCAAGGCCGGCGAGGAAGCGGCCGCCGAAGGCACCGCGGCCGTGGACGCCGGCATGGAGCAGGCGCCGCCCGTGCGCGCCACTCCCGCCGGCCGGAAGGGACCCGACGGGGACATGCCCGCCGTGATGCCGGCATGAGTCTCCTGGTCGTAGGGCTGAGCCACCGCAGCGCCCCCGTCTCCGTGCTGGAGCGGGCGTCGCTGCCGGCCGACGCCCGGACGAAGCTGCTGCAGGACACACTCGCCGCGGAACCCGCGACCGAGGCGGCCGTGCTGGCCACGTGCAACCGCATCGAGCTGTACGCCGACGTGGACAAGTTCCACGCGGGCGTCGCCGAGCTGTCGACGCTGCTCGCGCAGCACAGCGGCGTGGGGCTGGACGAACTCACTCCTCATCTCTACGTGCACTACGAGGACCGAGCCGTCCACCACCTGTTCTCGGTGGCGTGCGGACTGGACTCGATGGTCGTCGGAGAGGGCCAGATCCTCGGCCAGATAAAGGACGCGCTCGCGCGGGGGCAGGAGCTCCACACCGCCGGGCGGCTGCTGAACGACCTCTTCCAGCAGGCCCTGCGGGTCGGCAAGCGCGCCCACAGCGAGACCGGCATCGACCGGGCCGGGCAGTCTCTCGTCACGTTCGGCCTGGAGCAGCTCGCGGACGGCGCCGAGGTCACCGAGTGGGCCGCCGGCAAGCGCGCCCTGGTGATCGGTGCCGGGTCGATGTCCTCGCTCGCCGCCGCCACCCTGGTGCGCGCCGGTGTGGCCGAGGTCGTCGTCGCCAACCGGACCCGGGCCCGGGCCGACCGGCTCGTCGAGATCCTCGGGCAGGGCGGCCGGAGCTCGGCGCGTGCCGTCGAGATGGGCGCGGTGGGCGACGAACTGACACGTGCAGACGTCGTCGTCTCGTGCACCGGGGCCACCGGGCTGGTGCTGACCGCCGAGGCCGTCGCCGAGGCGCTCGGCGTGGCCTTCGACAGCGCGTACAGGCCGTCCACCGCCCCGGCCGCCGCGGTGCCGGGCGAGCTGGACCAGCACGCGGCGTGGGTGGAGAACGGATCCGTGGCCGCACTGGGCCGGGCCGCGCGCCGGGTGCCCGTGCCGGACGCGGCCCAGGGCCCCGTCCGGCTGCACCTCCTCGACCTCGCCATGCCGCGCGACATCGACGGAGCGGCCCATCGGGTCGCCGGTGTGCGCCTCGTCGACATCGAGTCGCTCGCCGAGGCGTCCGCGGACGCCCCGATGGCCGCCGATGTGGACCGGGTGCGCACGCTCGTCGCCGAGGAGGTCGCCGCCTTCGGCGCCGCCCAGCGGGCCGCGCACATCACGCCGACCGTGGTCGCGCTGCGGACCATGGCCGCCGACGTGGTGGCCGGTGAGATCGCCCGGCTCGACGGGCGCCTTCCCGGCCTTGACGAGAAACAGCGCGCCGAGATCACGCAGACCGTGCGCCGCGTCGTCGACAAGCTCCTGCACGCGCCCACCGTGCGGGTCAAGCAGCTCGCCAGCGAGCCCGGCGGTGCCGGGTACGCGGACGCGCTGCGGGAACTCTTCGACCTCGACCCGCAGACGGTGGCCGCCGTCTCCCGGGCAGACCTGAACGACCCGAATAGAGGGCGGTCATGACCGACAACTCACCCCTGGGTGGGGAGAACAGCGAGCCGCTCCGGCTCGGCACCCGGCGCAGCAAGCTCGCCATGGCGCAGTCCGGCATCGTCGCCGAGGCCGTCAGCGAGGTGACCGGGCGCGCCGTCGAGCTGGTCGAGATCACCACGTACGGCGATGTGTCCCGGGAGCATCTGGCGCAGATCGGCGGGACCGGCGTGTTCGTCGCCGCCCTGCGCGAGGCGCTGCTGCGCGGCGAGGTGGACTTCGCCGTCCACTCGCTCAAGGACCTGCCGACCGCACAGCCGGAGGGCCTCGTCCTGGCGGCCGTGCCGCCGCGCGAGGACCCGCGTGACGTGCTGGTCGCGCGGGACGGGCTGACCTTCGCGGAACTGCCGTCCGGTGCCCGTATCGGCACCGGTTCCCCGCGCCGCATGGCGCAGCTGAACGCGTACGCCCGGTCGCACGGCCTCGACGTCGAGACCGTGCCGATCCGGGGTAACGTCGATACGCGCATCGGCTTCGTACGGAGCGGTGAGCTCGACGCGGTGGTTCTGGCCGCCGCCGGGCTCAGCCGTCTCGGCCGGAGCGGTGAGGTGACCGACTTCCTGCCGGTCGACACCGTCCTGCCCGCTCCCGGCCAGGGGGCACTGGCGATCGAGTGCGCTGCGAGCAGCGCCGGTCTCGCCACAGCGCTCGCCGAGCTCGACGACCCGCACACCCGGGCCGCCGTGACCGCCGAGCGCGCCCTGCTCGCCGCCCTGGAGGCCGGCTGCTCCGCACCCGTGGGTGCGCTGGCCGACCTCCTGGTCGACGGTCAGACTGTCAACGAACTGCGCCTGCGCGGTGTCGTCGGTTCCACCGACGGCTCCTGCCTGGTGCAGCTGTCCATCACCGGATCCGTTCCCACGTCGCACGACGACGCGGTGGCTCTCGGTCGCGAACTCGCGGCCGAGATGCTCGCCAAGGGTGCGGCCGGTCTTATGGGGGAGCGAGCACTTTGAGCCCCATCGGCCCCGTCGTATCCGACTTCCCTGTCCTGTCCGCAGGGCACGTCACCTTCCTCGGCGCCGGTCCCGGCGACCCGGGACTGCTGACTCTTCGCGCCGTCGAGGCGCTCGCGAGCGCGGACGTCCTTGTGGCGGAGCCCGACGTCCTCGACGTCGTGCGCTGCCATGCGCGGGCAGGGGTGAGCACGCCTGAGGTGACGGTTGTTGACATGGCGTCAACAGCCGCCGGAGTACCCGTACTCAGGGACGCCGTCAATCTTGTCATGGAGGCCGCCAAGGGCGGCAGGCGGGTGGTCCGTGCCGTCACCGGGGACCCCGGCATGGACGGCGACACGGGCGCGGAGATGCTCGCCTGTGCTGCCGCGGGCGTGCCCTTCGAGGTGGTCCCCGGTGTCGCGAACGCCGTGGGCGTGCCCGCGTACGCCGGTGTGCCGCTGCGGGACGCGCAGGGCGCCGACGTGCGTTTCGTCGACGCCCGTACCGCCTCGGACCGCTGCTGGGCGGAGGTCGGCGCGAGCGACGCGACGGCCGTCGTGTCCACGTCGCTCGACTCGGTGGCCGCGGCCGCCGGTGAGCTGGTCTCGGCGGGCCGCAAGCCCGACACCCCGCTCACGGTCACGATCGCCGGCACCACGACCCGCCAGCGGACGTGGACGGCGACCCTGGGGACGATCGCCCAGGTCCTGAAGCAGGCCAAGGTCCTCCCGTCGCCGGACGGGCACCGGCCGGTCATAGCCGTGGTCGGGGAGCGCAGCTCCGCCGCCCAGCGCGACCAGCTGGCGTGGTTCGAGTCGAAGCCGCTGTTCGGCTGGAAGGTGCTCGTACCGCGGACGAAGGAGCAGGCGGCGTCGCTCTCCGACCAGCTGCGTTCCTACGGTGCCGTGCCGCACGAGGTGCCGACCATCGCGGTGGAGCCGCCGCGCACGCCCCAGCAGATGGAGCGCGCGGTCAAGGGCCTGGTCACCGGCCGCTACGAGTGGATCGCGTTCACCTCGGTGAACGCGGTGAAGGCCGTCCGGGAGAAGTTCGAGGAGTACGGGCTCGACGCCCGCGCCTTCGCCGGGATCAAGGTCGCGGCCGTCGGTGAGCAGACGGCGGCGGCGCTGATCGACTTCGGTGTGAAGCCGGACCTGGTGCCGTCGGGCGAGCAGTCGGCCGCCGGTCTGCTGGAGGACTGGCCGCCGTACGACCCGGTCTTCGACCCGATCGACCGGGTGTTCCTGCCGCGGGCGGACATCGCCACGGAGACGCTGGTGGCCGGGCTCATCGACCTGGGCTGGGAGGTCGACGACGTGACCGCGTACCGCACGGTGCGCGCCTCGCCGCCGCCGGCCGACACCCGGGAGGCGATCAAGGGCGGCGGGTTCGACGCGGTGCTCTTCACCTCGTCCTCCACAGTGCGCAACCTCGTCGGCATCGCGGGCAAGCCGCACAACGTGACGGTGATCGCGTGCATCGGCCCGGCCACGGCGAAGACGGCGGAGGAGCACGGCCTGCGGGTCGACGTCCTGTCCCCGGAGCCGTCGGTCCACAAGCTGGCCCAGGCGCTGGCGGACTTCGGCGCGCAGCGCCGGGACGCGGCGAAGGAGGCCGGCGACCCGGTGACCCGGCCGAGCGAGCGCCGTCCAGGCGCGAGACGGCGCCGCACGACGACCTGAGGGTCCCCGGTGGGCGCACGGGCCCGGCCGCTTCCTTGTGGAGCGGCCGGGCCCCGGTGTTTCCGGCCTGCTCCGCGGGGCGGTTTTTCCGGCTCGGCTGTCGGTAAGACGGCGATGCGCGCGGGTCTAGTCTCGAAGGATGACTGTGTACGGAAACTTCCCCGGCTCGCGGCCCCGCCGGCTGCGGACGACCCCCGTCATGCGGCGCATGGTCGCCGAGACCCGGCTCGACCCGGCGAACCTGATCCTCCCCGCGTTCGTGCGCGAGGGCATCGACGCCCCGGTCGCCATCTCGGCCATGCCCGGAGTGCAGCAGCACACCCTGGACACCCTGCGGAAGGCCGCGGTCGACGCGGTGGCGGCGGGTGTCTCCGGGATCATGCTGTTCGGTGTGCCGCTGGACGAGAAGAAGGACGCCCGGGGTACGGCGGGCACCGACCCGGACGGCATCCTCCAGGTGGGTCTGCGGGCGGTCCGGGAAGAGGTCGGCGACGACCTCGTGGTCATGTCCGACCTCTGTCTGGACGAGTACACGGACCACGGGCACTGCGGGGTGATGACCGAGGACGGCCGCGTCGACAACGACGCCACGCTGGAGCGGTACGCCGAGATGGCCCAGGTCCAGGCGGACGCGGGCGCCCACGTGGTGGGACCGAGCGGCATGATGGACGGCCAGGTCGGCGTGATCCGCGACGCGCTGGACCAGACCGGGCACGAGGACGTGTCGATCCTCGCCTACACCGCCAAGTACTCCTCGGCGTTCTACGGCCCGTTCCGTGAGGCGGTGGGCTCCTCGCTGAAGGGCGACCGCAAGACCTACCAGCAGGACCCGGCGAACATCCGGGAGTCGCTGCGTGAGCTGGAGCTCGATCTGGAGGAGGGCGCCGACATGGTGATGGTCAAGCCGGCCGGCCCCTACCTGGACATCCTCGCCAAGGTCGCGGACGCGGTGGACGTGCCGGTGGCGGCGTACCAGATCAGCGGTGAGTACGCGATGATCGAGGCGGCCGCGGAGAAGGGCTGGATCGACCGGGACGCGGCGATCCTGGAGAGCCTGACGGGCATCCGGCGCGCGGGTGCGCGGATGATCCTGACGTACTGGGCGACGGAGGTCGCGCAGCGCCTGGGGCGCTGACGCCCCGTACGAGGTCCTGGAGCGGGTCACGGTTGCCGTGGCCCGCTTCCGTGCTGCCGGGCGCGGGGCGGGTGACGGTTGTCCGGGTCGGGGCGGCACCGCTGGTGCCGAGGACCGCTCAGGTGCGTGGGTGTGGCGGTGCGTGCGGTTGCTCGCGGTGCGGTGAGTGGGGCGGGGTGCTCCGGCTCTCGGGGCCCGTGGCCCGGCGCCCGGATCTCGGGTTTCGAGCCCCGGGCGGGGCGGGTCACTCGTTCGTGGGAGAGGAACGGGCCCACGGGCCCGGCGCTTGAGCTTCGGGACTCGGGCGGCGAGATACAGGCTTCGGGGTTCGAGCGCCTTCTTTACCCGGTAGGTAGAAGAGGGTTCGGGTAAACCTCCCCGACCTCCCTGACCCGTCACGAGCAGCAAGTATGACTAATTGTGAGCGACTTGCAGCGGAGTGTTGCTACTGCTTACGGTGCGGAAACAGAACGACCCCGACGCGGTGCTAGCAACACCAGGCCGGGGTCTCACCGCAAGATCGAAAGAGCGATCCCGTGGCTATCGAGCACCCTAGCTCTGCCCTGCGTGTCCCCGCCTCCTCGCGCCCGTATCCGATGGCCAATCCCGGCTACGGCAAGCGATCCGCCCCGGGCCAACAGCAGCGCTCCGCCGATGACTTCATGCTGCTGCCGCTTCGTGAGCGGCACATCGCCGGGTTCATCGACCACCTGCCCGAGGGCGCCGCCATGGATGTCAAGGGCCTGGCCCGGCAGCTGCCGCTCTACGGCCAGCAGGCCGTCGCCTCGGCCCTCAAGGCGCTCTCGGTCGCCGGGCACCTGCGCCGCGTCCGGTGCCTCGTCGGCGGTGAAGGCGGGCAGGTGCGCTGGGTGTTCCGCACGTACTGGTCCCGGACGGCCCGGGACAACGAATGGTGGGGCGCGCTCCTCACCGACGCGGGCAGGCAGTCGGCCGCACCTGCCGTCCTGGGCACGTCTGCCGTCGCGGCGGTGCCCGTGGGGGTGGCCGCCGCACCCGCCCCCGGCGTGCCTCAGCAGCGGGCTCAGGATCCGGTGCCCGTCCGGGACGAGACCCCGTCAGCAGCCGAACAGGGGCCCTCGCCCGCGTACCTGGCACTGGCCCGGCTCGGCCGCAGGGATGCCCGCCTGGCGCTCTCCGGGGCCGACTGCGAGGTTCTGGAGCAGCTCGCCGAGGAGTGGTTCGCGCGGGGGGTGGACGCCGCCTACCTCACCGAGGCGCTCACGGCCGGGCTCCCCGCCCGGGTCGACTCGCCGGTCGGCCTCGTCCGCCGCCGCCTCACCGACAAGCTCCCGCCCCGCCTGCCGCCCACCGCCGTACCGCCCGCGCCCGGCACGGCCGTTCGGCGGACGATGATGGAGTGCACCCGGTGCGGTGTCCCCGGCCGCCCCGAGGCACTCCCCGACGGCCTGTGCCGGGGCTGCCGCCTGCCCGGGCAGGAAGCGCCGGTCGCTCCGGCGGACCTTCCCGCCGGGCGCGATGTGCATGCCTACGTCGCAGGGCTGCGCGACCTGCTCAAGGCCCCCTGACGCGCCGCGGCCCGGTCAGGGCCAGTCGACGATGCCCATGAACGCGACGACGGCGACGACCACGACTCCGGGCGCGGCGGACGACAGCAACACGCGCTTCGCGGTGTGCCGTCGCCGCCAGGGCACGGCCCAGGCCGCCACCAGCACGACCAGCGACAGCACGAGGCCGATGCCGAGGACGGCCCAGCCCGCGTCGAACGAGTCGGTGAAGCGGTCGGCCTCCGCACCGTTGCAGGAGTCGCACGCCATGGGCGACAGGCCGCCGTAGAGGAGGGCGGCACCTGCCATCGGCAGCGTGAGGAGCGTGGACAGCAGCGGGGCTGCCCAAGCGTTCGGGGTGCGGTGGTCGAGAAGGTCGTCCGGCATGCGTACGAGTCAACCGGGGGGCCGGGGCGCGCACATGAGCGTGCGTACTCAACTCCGCCAGGGGAAGCCGCCGTCGGGGCGGTGCCCGGCTCAGCTCGCGGCGAACGCGGCGAAGGCCGACCAGGTGGCGGGGGCGACGGCGAAGGTGGGGCCTTCGGGGTCCTTGGTGTCGCGGACATGGATGGCGGTGGGGTGTGCGGCGACCTCGATGCAGTTGCCGCCGTCGCTGCCGCTGTAGCTCGACTTGCGCCAGTCGTAGGCGACTTCGAGGCACTCGCCGCCGTCGCTGCCGCTGTAGCTGGACTTGAACCACTCAAGTTGGGTGCTCATCGCTCTCCTAGCAGCTGGTCCAGCAGGCCCTTCGTACCCTCGATGTCGAGAGCCTGCGTCCGCAGCATCGCATACCTCTGAGAGAGGATGCTGACCTCGTCCGGATCGGCGATCACCTGGCTGCCGCGCTGTGTCTCCGTGTACGCGAGGTGCTGGTAGTCCGGCGTTTCGAGCAGGATGAAGGGCCCGTCGAGAGCGGCGTGTGATTGACGGCTGAGCGGGATGACCTGCAACGCGACGCCTGGTAGTTCAGCGCAACCACGGAGATGGCGCAGGATTTCCTCATGTACCTCCGGCCCGCCGAGCCGAGCGGTCACGATGGCTTCGGAGAGGACGAAGCTGATGGTGGGAGGTGTCTTCCGGTGCAGCAGCTCCTGCCTCTGCAGGCGGGTTGCGACCAGGCCGCTGATCTCCTCCTCGCTGAAGGCGGGAACCCTGCTGGTGAAGACGGCTCGGGCGTAGTTCTCCGTCTGCAGCAGGCCGGGCAGGACCTGATTGGCGAAGAACGACAGGACGAACGCCTCCCGCTCCAGATCCATGTACTGCTCCGCCCAAGCCGGGATCAGGTCCACCTCCGGCATGTTGTCCACCGCCGTCTCCAGCGCCCCCTTCGTGTCCAGCAGGGCGTCCAGGCGCCGGGCCAGGTCGGGGAGGAGGGCGCGGCGGCCCTGTTCGATGGAGGCGATCGTCTCCAGTTGTACGGCCGCCCGGTCCGCGAGCTGGGCCTGGGTCAGGCCCGCCGCGACGCGGAACAGGCCGACCAGCTTGCCGACGAGCTTCATGGCCGACGCGTTCCTGCGCTGCCGATTCCTGGGGTGCATACGGTGCGGCCTCCCCACCCTGGTGCGTACTCCATGCATCGGAGGCCCGTACAACGGATCTGTACGTGCTCACCTACTGCTGAACAATAGGCACGGAGAGTGACGCTCGTCTCATGAACGAGACGATGCAACTCTCGCCGCTCCGTGAGCGCTTCTGCCGGCGTGAACGCCGATCGGTCGCTGCGGTACGAGAGTTCGTGCGCGAGGCCGTGACCGACTGGGGGTTCGGCACGCGGCTCGATGACGTACTGGTGTGCGTGAGCGAGTTGGCGACCAACGCGCTGCGGCACGGAGTTCCGCCGGGGCGCGGCTATCTGGTGCGGTTGCGGTTCGAGGCCCGTGTACTGACGGTGGAAGTGCACGACAGCGGGGGTGGGGTGCCGGCCGTCCAGGAGCCGGACGGGGAGTCGGGGCGCGGGCTGCTGCTCGTGGAGGCCCTCGCCGACCGGTGGGGTGTGGGGGAGCGGGACCCCGGGAAGGTCGTGTGGTGCGTGTTCCGTGAACCGTGCCGGCCGCAGGGGCCGCGACGGACAGGGACGGCACGGACAGGGACGGCACGGACAGGGCCGGGTGGCTCAGGAGTTGGACCAGGCGCGGGTGCTGAGCACGAGCCGGTAGCCGTCCGGGTCCTCGACGGTGACGCCCCAGGTGTTCCAGTACGGATTGGGTGACTGGACGCGCTTGCCGCCGTGCTCCTGGAGCCGTGCCACCAGTTCGTCCGGGACGGGGGCGTCGAGGTAGACGACGAGGAGGTCCTCCTCGGTGGGGCGGGGCTCGACGGGCCGGGTGCCGCCGCTGGTGAGTTCGAGGTGCCAGGACGCGTCGGCGAGCCCGACCATGAGCAGGTCGTGGGTGCCCGCCGTGCCGTCCGAGTCGCCGCGGAACAGCGCGCTCATGCCGAGTCCCTGGACCCAGAACGCCTCCGCGCGGGTGAGGTCGCGGGAGGGGCGGGCGATGCGGAGGTGGCTCCGGGCGGTGATCATGCCGCAACGGTAGGCCTCCCGTCAGGAGCGGGCATCCGTCCGGGGGCCCGGTCGCAGGGGCCGTTGGGCCCAGGCACGAGGCGGCGGACCGGGGGGACGGGCACGGCGCCCCTCCTCCCGGTCCGCCGCCCCACGGTGACGTGCCGGTCAGTACATGAGGGCGTCGTCCAGCTCCGTCTGCCAGTAGGTGACGGCCAGGGTGCTGTCGACGTACACGCTCTTCCCCAGTGCGACGCGCGCCGACGGGCCGGTGGAACCGGATCCCGCACGCCCCTGGAAGCTGACGGTCAGGTCCTTGGTGGAGTAGCCGCCCGTACCGCTTCCGTCGGCGGAACTGGTCATGACACCGGCGTAGGCGGACTCGCCCGGGGCGAGGGTGACGACGGCCTGGGGCTTGCTCGCCTCGACGGCCTGCGGGACGGACTGCGCCTCACCGAACCGCAGGAACGGGTAGTAGTAGGCGTTGCATGCCTTCGAACCGGTGTTGGTCACCGTCAGCAGCATGTGGTTGAGGGGGCGGGACACGGGGGCGATGCTCACCTTGGAGTTCCCGCCGTCACAGGCGAGGGAGACGGGGCCGCTGTCGCCCGTGGCCCGGGGCTTCTTCGCGGCGGGCCGCGCGGCACCGGAGCCCTGCGAGGTGCCGGAAGCGGAACCCTGGGACGTGCCGGAGGAAGAACCGGAAGCGGAATCCGAACCGCCCGCGATGCTGCCCGTGTCCGAGACCGGCGCGGCCGAGATGCTGCCGGCCGGGGCGGCGGGGTCCTCGGCGGGCTTCCGAGGTGCGGATCCCGCCGGCTTCGGGTCGGAGGCGCCGGCCGCCCCGGCCCCGCCGTCCTGGCAGGCGGTCAGGGACAGGGCCGCGATCAGGGCGACGGTGCCGAGGGCGGAGGTGCGGGCGAGGCGAAGGGTGCGCATGAGGTGGTTCTCCCCGTTCGGAAGGTGCGGGCCCGGGGCGCCGTTTTGGCGCCCTGTGGTGCGGGCGGGTGTACTGGTCGATGACGAATGGTCAGAGGCGGTGCAGGAGTGTGAGCACGACCGCGACGCATGCGGTCAACACCCCTGCGGCGACCGCGTCGGTCAGGCTGATCTCGGGTCGGGTACGCACGGCGGCTCCCGGGACGGACGTGGGTGGGATGTGCGGTTCGCTCGGAGCGCCGCGGTGTGCCCACATCCTGTCCAGGCCGGGAATCCGGCCGCAACGGCTGCCGGGCCACACGGGACGCTGGAACGGTGTTACGTGCTCTGACCTGCGGGAACACCGCCTCCCTGGAACGCCGTTCCGGGAAGGTACGAGAGGGGAACGGTCAGGGTGGGCACAGAGATCCAGGACTTCGCGGCGCTGCTCAGGGGGTTGAAGGAGCGGTCCGGGCTCAGCTACGGGGCGCTGGCCCAGAAGCTGCACATGAGTACGTCCACGGTGCACCGCTACTGCAACGGGGACGCCGTACCGCACGACTACGCCCCCGTCGAACGGTTCGCGCGGGTCTGCCGGGCGTCGGCGGACGAGCTGGTGGCGCTGCACCGGAAGTGGATCCTGGCGGACGAGGCGAAGCGGCGTAGGGTGCCCGGTCCGGCGGTGGGGATCCCGGCGAAGACCGAAGCGGATGCGAATGCGGATGCGGACACGCAGGCCGAGGCAGGGGCAGGGGCAGGAGCGGAAGCGGAAGCCGCAGAGCCGGAAGCCGTGAAGCCGGAAGCCGCGGGAGCGCGGGCCCCACAACCGCGACCGCAACAACCGCAGCCGCAACCACAGCGACCGCGATCGCAGGCGGAGCAGGAGGCGGCTGCCGGGCCCGGCGGTACACCCACGGCCGAGTCCGCGCGGCGGGCGGCGACCGGCCCCGGGCCGGAGGCGGAGGGGGAGCTGACGCGGGAGCCGGCCCCCGGACACGCTCCCGGCACCGTGCGCGGCCCCGCGAGGCGCCGCAGGTCGCTGGGCATCGCGCTCGCCGCCGCGGCCGTGGTGGCGCTGGCCGTGCCCACCACCGTGGTGCTCGGCAACCTGTCGTCGCCGCAGGGCGGCGACTCCGTCACCGCGGGGAAGGGCGAGGCGGCGGTGGCTTCCGGGCGGCCCCGCTCCCCGAGTGCGGAAGCGCGGCCGTCCGCCGGGGCGACGGCCGGCAAGGGGTCGGCGTCCCCTTCACCCACGTCCGCCGAAGCGTCCCCGTCGGCGCGGCCGTCCCCGCAGGCGACACCGGGGGCGCCCGGCGGTGCGCCCGCGAGGACCGGGGTGCCGCTCTCCGTGCACATCCGCCCGGACACCTGGGAGAGCAAGTGCGAGCAGACCTACATGCTGGACCGGGAACCCGAGAGGGTGCCCCCGCCGCCGTACGAGTCCGACGCGGGTACGTGGGCCCGCTCCATCGAGGCCGTGCCCGGCGGGATGAAGCGCATCGAGCTGGTGGCGCAGGGCAAGGAGGCGGGCGCCGTCGTCCTGGAGGCCGTCCACGTGCGGGTCGTGGGACGCTCGCCCGCGCCCCCCTGGCAGGCCTACGCGATGCCGCAGGGCTGTGGCAGCGGAGTGCTGGTGGCCACGTACGAGGTCGACCTGGACGCGGCGCGGCCCTTGTTCAGAGCGGTTCCCACGGACAACGGGGAACGCACCCTGCCCGCCGCCCCGCTGCCGCTCAAGACGTCCGTGCACGATCCGGTGGTCCTGGTGGTGTACGCCCGCACCCGGACGTACGACGCCCGCTGGTACCTGGAGCTGGACTGGAGCAGCGGTGACCGGCACGGCACGATGCGCATCGACGACGACGGGCAGCCCTTCCGCACGATGGCGATGGACAGCCGGCCACTGTACGACTACTGGCCGGAGAAGAAGACGTGGGTGCGGAGGGACTACTGACCGGGTAAGCGGTGGCCGGGGGTACAGTCGGTCGGCGTTCCTCTCCCCTCACGTCGGCCAGGTGAACGATGTCCAGAAGTACAGACGACAGACCGGACGCTCTCTACGAGGAGCGCACACTGCGGTTGCGGCGCAGGCTGGAGCGCCTGATCGGTATCGCCGCCACCGAGGGCAACGAACTGATCCCGCTCCGCAACGGGGACCGGATATTCGAGGCCATGCTGGGAGCCATCCGCAGCGCCGAGCACACCGTCGACATGATGACGTTCGTGTACTGGCGCGGTGAGATCGCCTGCGACTTCGCCGAGGCGTTGTCGGAGCGGGCCCGTGCGGGGGTCCGGGTGCGGCTGCTGCTGGACGGGTTCGGCAGCCGGCTGATCGAGAAGGACCAGCTGGCGATGATGGAGGAAGCCGGCGTGGAGGTGGCGTGGTTCCGCAAGCCCCTCTACCTGTCCCCGCTCAAGCAGAACCACCGCTGCCACCGCAAGGTGCTCATCACGGACGAGGAGACGGCGTTCACCGGCGGTGTGGGCATCGCCGAGGAGTGGTGCGGCGACGCCCGCAACGAGCACGAGTGGCGTGACACCCACGTGCAGGTACGTGGTCCCGCGGTCGACGGACTGGCCGCCGCCTTCGCCCAGAACTGGGCCGAGTGCCACGAGGAGCTGTTCACCGAGCGGGACAGGTTCATCGAGCTGCGCCCCCAGGGCGACGCGATCGTGCAGGTGGTGCGCGGTTCGGCCAGTTTCGGCTGGCAGGACATGCAGACCCTGCTGCGGGTCGTCCTGGAGTCCGCCGAGGAGCGGGTGCGGCTCACCACCGCCTACTTCGCGCCCGACGCCTACTTCATCGGGGTCCTCTGCGACACGGCCCGGCGGGGGGTCTCGGTCGAGATCCTCCTTCCGGGGCCGCACACGGACAAGCGGGTCTGCCAGCTCGCCGGGCAGAACTACTACGAGGACCTCACCGCCTGCGGGGTAAAGGTCTACGAGTACCAGCCGACGATGATGCACACGAAGGCGCTGACGGTCGACCGCGTCGCCTCGCTGATCGGCTCGACGAACTTCAACCGCCGCTCGCTCAACCACGACGAGGAGGTGATGCTCGCGGTGCTCGACCCGGACTTCACCGCCACCCTGGACGCGCACTTCGAGGAGGACGTGACCAAGAGCGAACTGATCGACGGCGACCGCTGGAAGCGCCGCTCGCCGGCGCAGCGGGCCCGTGAGGCCGCTGTCATCCCGATCCGCCGCTGGCTCTGACACGGGGCCCGGACCGCGGCACGGGAGCGGCACGAAGCGGGGGCGCCACCACCGGGCAGGTGGTGGCGCC
>NZ_JBEXWB010000057.1:0-25354 GCF_040629645.1 Streptomyces sp. NPDC005899
CCGGGCGCGTGCCCCCGGCCGGCGGACCGGCTGCCCCACCGGTCGGCACCACTCGCCCCGGCGGTCCGGGCGGCCGGCTCAGCCACCACCCCCGCCCGGGCGTTCGGTCCAGGCGCGGAATCTCCGGCGAAACCCGCGCAGGACGTCCCTGTCGTGCCGGCCGGGCAGTGGCGGCGGCACCTCGCCGTGCCGGGCCGCGCGGTAGCTGTCGAGCATGTGCTGCTGAACGATGTCCATACCTCCAGCGTGGCCCCGTCCCCACCGGCCGGCCCGTGGATTGACGGCCACCGTCAAGTGGCGCCGGGCCCCTCTCCTCCGGCCCGCACTATGGAGGGGTGAGTGTGCACATCGACATCGCCGGCCTGCCCCCCGAGCGCATAGTCTTCGAGATCTCGCCCCTCGCCGAGCTCGGGCTGGCTCTGCACGCGCTCTCCGAGCCGGGGCACCATCCGGGCCTGCACGGCTGGGCGACCGCGACGGCCGCCGCGCTGGAACCCGGCCTGGCGGACCGGCTGCACGAGGCCGAGTTCCTCTGGCGGAACACCTTCTCCGACGTCTTCATGCCGTTCGCCGGTGTCCGGGGCGGGGACGGCAGGACCGGTTCCACCCTGGCCGAGGACCTCGACATCCTCGACGCACTCGACGACGAACGGTTCGTCGCCGCCGCCGTGGAGTTCACCTGCGCCGGCCAGTACGACACGGGAGCTCCCTCGCCGCTCACCGACGCCGCCATGCGCGGTCGCGCGCTCGACCTCGCGGCGGCCAGGGGGCCGAAGCAGACGGAGTTCACCCGGCAGCTGCTCAGCGACCCCGCCACGGTGCGCCGCTGGTTGCGCCGTCTCTTCGAGGACTGCGACCAGGCCTTCTTCTCCGCCACCTGGCGGCGTGTCCAGGTGCAGCTGGCCGCCGACGCCCGCCACAAGACCGAGGTACTGCGGCGCAAGGGCGTGGCGGCGGCCATGGGTGCCGTCTCGGCCGCTCTGTCCCTGGACGAGGAGGCGGGCCTGATCAGCATCGACAAACTGAGCGTCGGACGCGCCGACGCCGCCGGCTCCGCGGCGGGCGCCGGCCTCACCCTCATCCCGACCAGTTTCGGCTGGCCCCACCTGATGGTGCTGCACGCCCCGGGCTGGCGCCCGGTGATCCAGTACCCGGTGCACGCGCCCGAGCTGCCCTCGCCGGCCTCCGTCGAGCTGCTCCAGCTCAGGATGGAGGCCCTGGCCCACCCGATGCGGATGCGCCTCTGCCGCAACCTGGCCCGTTCCCCGTACACCACGGGCGAGCTCGCCGACGCGCACGGCATCACGCCCCCCGAGGTCTCCCGCCACCTGGCCGTCCTCAAGAAGGCCGGCCTGGTGACCACCCGGCGGCGCGGCCGGTACGTCCTGCACGCGCTGGACCTGACCGTGGTGGCCCGCCTGGGCAGCGACTTCCTGGAGGGCGTACTGCGCTGAGGAACCCCGCCGGAAGGCGGCAGGGGCCGACGCCCGGCAGGCGGCGGCCGCCGGGCGGAGCGGTGCCCGCCGGTCAGCCGGAGGCCCGTCCTTCAGCCCCGGCCGGATGGGCCCGTCCTTGAGCCCCGGCCGGATGGGCCCGTCCTTCAGCCCGGCTGGCCGCCGGCCCTGACCAGGCCCGTCTCGTAGGCGAGTACCACGACCTGCACGCGGTCGCGCAGGGACAGCTTGGTGAGGATACGGCCGACGTGCGTCTTCACGGTCGCCTCCGACAGCACCAGGCGGGCGGCGATCTCCCCGTTGGACAGCCCCTGGGCGACCAGCAGCATGACCTCGCGCTCACGTTCGGTCAGCCTGCCGACGTTCTGGTGCTGCGGTGCCTTGCCGCTGCTCGGCAGCATCGGGGAGAACCTGTCGAGCAGCCTGCGGGTGGTGGACGGGGCCACGACGGCGTCGCCGCTGTGCACGGACCGGATCGCGGAGAGCAGTTCGGCGGGCGGGACGTCCTTCAGCATGAAGCCGCTGGCGCCCGCCTTCAGCCCGGAGAACGCGTACTCGTCGAGGTCGAAGGTGGTCAGGATCAGCACCTTCGGCGGATCGACCTGTGCGCAGATGCGCCGGGTCGCCTCCACACCGTCGAGCCGCGGCATGCGGACGTCCATCAGCACCACGTCGACGGCGGTCGCCCGCAGGACCTCGATCGCCTCGGCCCCGTCGCCCGCCTCCGCGACGACATCCATGTCCGGCTGGGCGGCCAGCACCATCCGGAAGCCGGCGCGTAGCAGCAGCTGGTCGTCGACGAGCATCACGCGGATCGCCATGAGATGTCCTGTCCTTCTGTCGCTGGCGGAGTCACCGGCCGGCCGGCTTGAGCGGGAGGAGAGCGCTGATCCGGAAGCCGCCGCCCGGACGCGGCCCCGCGTCGAGCGTGCCGCCGACCATGCCGACGCGCTCCCGCATGCCGATCATCCCCTGCCCCGCGCCGTCCGCCCCGCCGTCCTCGTAGAGCTCGTGCGCGGCGCCCCGGCCGTCGTCCTCGACCAGCAGCCCGAGGCCGTCGTCGAAGTAGACCAGCCGCACACTCGCCCCCGCGTCCGGGCCACCGTGCTTGCGGGTGTTGGTCAGGGCCTCCTGGACGATGCGGTACGCGGTCAGTTCCACGCCGCTCGGCAGCGGCCGCGGGGTCCCCTCGATCTTGAAGTCGACCGTGAGGCCCGTCCGCCTGACCTGCCCCACCAGGTCCTCGATCTGCTCGACGTCGGGCTGGGGCACGTACTCCCCGCCCTCCTCGGCATCGCCCGTCCGCAGCACCCCGAGCAGCCGGCGCATCTCGGCGAGCGCCTGGCGGCCGGTGTGGGAGATGGTCTCCAGGGCCTTTTTGGCCTGGTCCGGAGAGGCGTCCATGACGTAGGCGGCACCGTCCGCCTGGACCACCATCACCGAGACGTTGTGGGCGACGACATCGTGCAGCTCGCGGGCGATCCGGGCCCGCTCCGCGGCCACGGCGACCTTCGACTGCGCCTCCCGCTCGCGCTCCAGCCGGGCCGCGCGCTCCTCCAGCTGGCTGAAGTAGGCGCGCCTGGTGCGTATCGAGTCGCCGAGCACCCACGCGAGGACGAAGGGCACGGTCATCACGACGACGACGAACACCGACTGCGACCAGCTGGTGGACGGGGCCTCCTGCGGCCAGCGCAGTCGGGACAGTCCGGCCGCGCAGAGGCTTCCCACCAGCGCGACCCGGGAGGCCCAGCGCTCCCCGGCCGTGGCCACCGTGTACGTGATCACCAGCAGCGCGAAGTCCGCCGCGTTCGGGCGCAGGCCGAACAGCAGTTGCGCCACACCCATGAGGATCGCGAGCAGCAGCATCTTCTCCGGTGCCCGGCGGCGCAGCGCGACGACGGTGCACAGGCCCACGGCGATCGGCACGGCGGCGACCTGCTCCCCGCCGACGCCGACCTGGTCGGCCACGATGGACATGCCGGAGAGCCCGAGGAGGACGACAGCCCAGAAGGTGTCGACGCCCGTCGGGTGTCTGCGGATGAAATCGTAGAGGCGCTGCACGTTACCCAGCGTAGGGACAGCCGATCGGTGCCCGGGTCAGCCCGAGGGCCGATCCAGGTCCTGGGACCGTACTCCCCAAGGTGGAGACTTGCCTACGTGACGTATGAGTGGCGCGGTTGGCGGGAAGCGGCGGAGACCGCTTTGTACGGACAAAGGGGCTTCTACCGTGGCGCGGAGGGCCCTGCCGGCCATTTCCGCACCTCGGTGCACGCCTCCCCGCTCTTCGCGGCGGCCGTCGCGGAGCTGCTGACCGGAACGGCCGGCCGGCTGGGGACGGACACGGTCGACCTGGTGGACGTCGGCGCGGGCAGGGGTGAGCTGCTGACCGGGGTGCTCGCGGCGCTCCGGGACCGGCCCGTCGGGCGGGACGTGACCGTGCGGGCCTACGCGGTGGAACTCGCCCCGCGCCCTCCGGGTCTGGACCCGGACATCGAGTGGTGCTCCGCGCCGCCCCGGGGGACGCGGGGGCTGCTGTTCGCCAACGAGTGGCTGGACAACGTCCCGACGGACATCGCCGAGGTGGACGAGGACGGGGTGGCCCGCTACGTGCTCGTGCGGGCGGCCGACGGCGCGGAGCGGCTGGGCGACCCCGTCGACGGCGCGGACGCGCGGTGGCTGGACCGCTGGTGGCCGCTGTCGCGGCCCGGCGAGCGCGCGGAGATCGGCCGCCCGCGGGACGAGGCGTGGGCCCGCGCGGTCGCCTCCCTGGAGGAGGGGGAAGCGGTAGCGGTGGACTACGCCCATGTGCGGGGGGCCAGGCCGCCGTTCGGGACGCTGACCGGCTTCCGGGCGGGACGCGAGGTGCGGCCCGTGCCCGACGGCAGCTGCGACCTGACCTCGCACGTGGCGCTGGACGCCTGCGCCTCGGCGGCCGGCGGCGCGGCCGAACTGCTGGACCAGCGGGCGGCGCTGCGGGAGCTGGGTGTCAGTGGCGACCGGCCGCCGCTCTCGCGGGCGTCGGCCGATCCGGCGGGTTATGTCCGGGCGCTCGCCTCGGCGGGCGAGGCGGCCGAACTCACGGCGCGCGGCGGATTGGGCGACTTCGGCTGGCTGCGGCACCGGGTGACATCGGGCTCCGCCGCCTGACCGCGGACGCCAGGAGGGATACTGTCCCGCATGACGGAGACGACGGTCGGCATCGGCGGCGCGGCAGAGAGCACCGACATGGTGCTGAACATCGGTCCGCAGCATCCCTCCACGCACGGTGTGCTCCGGCTCCGGCTCGTACTCGACGGCGAGCGGATCCAGCAGGCGGAGCCGGTCATCGGCTACATGCACCGCGGCGCGGAGAAGCTGTTCGAGGCACGGGACTACCGCCAGATCATCATGCTCGCCAACCGCCACGACTGGCTGTCGGCCTTCTCCAACGAGCTCGGGGTCGTCATGGCCGTCGAGCGCATGCTCGGCATGGAGGTCCCGGAGCGTGCCGTGTGGACGAGGACCCTGCTGGCGGAGCTGAACCGGGTCCTGAACCACCTCATGTTCCTCGGTTCCTACCCCCTCGAACTCGGCGGGATCACCCCGGTGTTCTACGCGTTCCGGGAGCGGGAGGAGCTGCAGGCCGTGATGGAGGAGGTGTCCGGCGGCCGGATCCACTACATGTTCAACCGGGTCGGCGGGCTCAAGGAGGAGCTGCCCGCGGGCTGGCTCGGCCGGGCCCGGGACGCCGTCGCCTCCGTACGCTCCCGCATGGACGTCTACGACCGGCTGGTCCTGGGCAACGAGATCTTCCGCGGCCGCACCCGCGGGGTCGGGGTCCTGTCCGCCGAGGCGGTGCACGCCTACGGGGTGTCCGGCCCGATCGCCCGGGCGTCCGGGGTCGACTTCGACCTGCGGCGCGACGAGCCGTACCTGGCGTACGGGGAGCTGCGGGACACGCTGAAGGTGGTCACCCGGACCGAGGGCGACTGCCTGGCCCGCTTCGAGTGCCTGCTGGAGCAGACGCACAACGCGCTGGACCTGGCCGACGCGTGCCTGGACCGGATGGCGTCGCTGGCACCCGGGCCCATCAACCAGAGGCTGCCGAAGGTGCTGAAGGCGCCGGAGGGCCACACCTACGCGTGGACGGAGAACCCGCTCGGCATCAACGGCTACTACCTGGTGTCCACGGGTGAGAAGACCCCGTACCGGCTGAAGCTCCGCTCCGCCTCGTACAACAACATCCAGGTGCTCACCGAGCTGCTGCCGGGGACGCTGGTCGCCGACATGGTCGCGATCCTCGGCTCGCTCTTCTTCGTCGTCGGGGACATCGACAAGTAGGACCCGACACGCAGGACGCGGGAGGTGGGACACGCCTCCACCCGCCACCGGGGCGGACGGGCTACGAGATCGCGCTACGCAGCCGCACGACGTCCAGCTGTTCCGTCTCGTCGTGCGCGGTCAGGTCGATGACCTTGCCGACGGCACGGTTCTCGGCGGCGCCCGTACGGTGGGCCGCCAGCGCCTCCTCGCCCACCACGTCGGCGAGGTCCTCGTTCTGCACCGACTCGAGCGCGGCGGCGTCCGCCTTCTGCGTGCCGAAGAAGTCGAAGCTTCCCTGCGGGACGAGGTGGCGGCGCGCGGTCGCGTACGGGACGACGGCCGAGGCCATCGGGACGGCGCGGGCCGCGCGCTCGGGTGCGGGCGACGGCTGGGGGACGGGGCGGGGCGCGGACGCACGGCGGTGCTGGTGGTCACCCTCTCCGGCGACCGCCGCGTGCTTCCCCGTGGAGCCCTGCTCCTCCGTGTCCCTCTCCGCGGCCCGCTCGGCGAGATCGCGCTGCCTGGCCGACCCGGCCGTGCGCCCCGCCTCCTGGAGCGCGGCGTTGCGCGTCAGGTCCCGCAGGGCCTGGGCCGCTCGCAGGTAGGCGCCCGGGGTGGGCGTGGACCGCGCGGCGGGCAGCTCGTGCGGCGCGGCCGCCTCGATGGCGAGCTGCCTGCGGCCCTCCAGGGCGCTGGCCCGCTCCGTCTCGGCGGTGGCGTAGCGCCGCAGCAGCGCGGCGTGCTCACCCCGCAGGCCGGCGAGCTCCACGCGCTTGCGGCGCAGCTTCGTCTCCAGCCGGGTGCGCAGCTCCCGTGCCTCCTCGAGGTCGGTCTCGAGTTCGGCTATCCGCTCCTCGGCCTTCCACTCGTCGCCGGCCCTCGCCCGGGTCAGCTCCGCCACACGCAGCCCCGCGGCCCGGTCCCAGCTGCGCATCAGATACGCGCCGGAGAGGGCGACGGCGGCCGTCGCCGCCACGAGGCCGCGCAGGGGCAGCGGATCCGTGAGGAGCCAGGCTCCGGCGGCGCAGACGACCGACACTCCGGCCACCACGGAAGGCGGCAGGATTCTGTGCAGGGGTGGCGAATGGCGGTGACGTCCTCGTGGCATGGCCCGAAATTTACCGTGTGCACGGGCCACTTGGGAGGCCACCCGGCAATCTGTTCCCCGCCGGTTACCTGAGGGCCGCCCCTCGCCCCTTCCGGGTGCCCTTCTACTTCTCGATCAGGCCCTTCGACCGCAGATAGTCCTCGGCCGCGTCGGCGGGCTTGACGCGCTCCGCGTCGACCTTGAGATTGAGCTGTGCGAGGTCTTCCGTGGTGAGTACGCCGGTGAGCTTCCCGAGGGCCTCGGCGATCTCCGGTGATCCCGCGTCCTTCGCGTTGAGTACCGGCAGGACGTTGTCGGCGTTCTGCAGTTTCTTGTCGTCCTCCAGGAACACCAGCCCGTAGGTGTCCAGCACCGCGTCCGTCGTGGTCGTGAGGACGAGTTGGGCCTTGCCGTCCTTGACCGCCTGCTTGGACTGCGGGGTGCCGACGCCCTTGGGATCGATACCGGCGACGTCGATTCCGTACGTCTTCTTCAGGCCGGGGGCGCAGAACGGGCGGACCGCGCACTCGTCACCTGCGGCGATCTTCACGCCGACCTTCGACTCACCCAGATCCGAAAGTGTCCTGAGACTGTTCTTCCGGGCGAATTCCCGGGACACCGCGAAGGCGTTCTGGTCGACCGCCTTGCCCGCCGGAAGGACCTTCAGCCCGAGTGGGGTGGCGAGCTTCTCCAAAGCCGCCACGGTGGCCGCCGCGTCCCCCGAGGCGACCGGCGCCGCCTCCGCCTTCTTCGCCCCGTTGACCTTGGCGTTGAGGAATTCGGCGATCGTCGCCGCGTATTCGGGGACGACGTCGATCTCGCCCTTCTCCAAAGAGGGTTCGTACAGTTCGCGGTTCTTCACCGTGGTGATCGAGGTGGTGTATCCGGTGTCGCGAAGGAGCTGTGCGTACAACTCGGCGAGGACCTTGGACTCGGTGAACGCGGCGGCTCCCACCACCAGCGAGCCCTTCTCCGAGCCGGCGCCCGCGCTCGCGTCCGGTCCCTTCTTCTCCTTCTCCAGGCTGTCGCCACCGCAGGCGGCGAGCGAACCCGCCAGTGCGATCACCGCGACGACCGCACCCGCTGCACGCGAGGTCCTGCTCATGATGTTCTCCGTCCGCGAAAGGTGAATGTGTACACGTCCAAGGGAGGCCCGGCTCATGCCGGCCGGCGGCGCCGGCCGGGCGACAGCAGCCGGTCCAGCGCCAGCAGCACGCCCTCGACCACCAGGGCGAGCAGGGCGACCAGCACGGCGCCGGCGAAGACCTGCGCCGTGTCATAGGTGTTGAATCCGGCGGTGATGATCCGGCCGAGGCCGCCGAGACCGACCATCGCCGCGATCGACGCGGTGGCGACGACCTGGACGGCGGCGGACCGGAGCCCGGTCATGACCATCGGGTAGGCGAGCGGGAGCTCGACCCGGAGGAACAGCTGGCCTCCCGACATCCCCATACCCCGTGCGGCCTCCACCACCGACCGGTCCACCTCCGTCATTCCGACGTAGGCGTTGGTGAGCAGCGGCGGCACGGCGAACAGCACGAGTGCGATGACCGTCGGCAGGTAGCCCGAGTTGCGCAGGGGGGTCATCATGAAGAGGGCGAGTACCGCGAAGACGGGAACGGCCCGGCCCACGTTGGAGATGTTGACCGCGAGCGCACCCCCCCTGCCGATGTGGCCCAGGTACAGCGCGAGCGGCAGGGCGAGGGCGCAGGCGGCCGCCAGGGCGACGCCGCTGACGAACAGGTGCTCACCCAGCCGGTGCGCGGCCCCGTCGTCCCCGGCCCAGTTGGCGCCGGTCGTGAGCCAAGCCCACGCGTCCCCGATGACGCCCATCGCTCAGCCCGCCTCCGTCGTCACGACGCCCGCCGGCCCCGGAGCCGCGGCAGGCTTCCGTATCCGCGTCCAGGGTGTCAGCAGGCGCTGGAGACCGAGCAGCAGCAGATCCGCCGCCACCGCGAGCAGCACGCACAGTACGGAGGCGGCCAGCACCTGGGCCTTGAAGAAGCTGGGGAGGGCGTCCTCGATGAGATTGCCGAGGCCCCCCTTGCCGACGAGGGAGCCGACCGTGGTCAGAGCGACCGTCGAGACGGTGGCGACCCGCAGACCGGCCATCACGGCGGGCAGCGCCAGCGGGAGTTCGACCTCCCACAGCAGCCTGCCGGGGCCGTATCCCATACCCCGCGCCGCCTCCTTCGCCTCCTGGGGGACGGCTTCGAGGCCGGCGAGGATGTTGCGCACCAGGATCGTCAGCGAGTAGAGCACCAGGCCGGTGACGACGAGAGCGGCGGACAGCCCGAAGACCGGCAGCAGCAGCGAGAACATGGCCAGCGACGGCACGGTGTACAGCACGGTGGTCAGGCCGAGGACCGGTCCGGCGAAGTGGCGCCCGCGGCGTGCGAGCAGCGCGAGCGGAAAGGCGACGGCGAGCCCGATCAGCACCGAGACCAGCGTGATCCAGATGTGCTGCACGGTCGCATCGGTCAGCTCCTGGCTGCGTGAGCGCAGGTACTCCCCGCAGACCCAGTCGTTCGCCACCAGGCAGTTCCGCTCCGCCACCCGCCCCTCACCTCCCTGTTCACCGCGCCGCCCCGCGGCGGATCCGATCACCGGCGACCCTATCCCCGACCACCGACAATCGCCGAGGCTGTCGTGTTCCGGCAACATGTCCTTCACAGAACCCGCGTCACAATGGGGAACCATGATCCGTTTCGAGCACGTCACCAAGCGGTACCCCGACGGCACCACCGCCGTCGACGACCTTTCCTTCGAGGTCGCCGAGGGTGAACTGGTCACGCTCGTCGGACCGTCCGGCTGCGGCAAGACGACCACCATGAAGATGGTGAACCGTCTGACCGAGCCGACCGAGGGGCGGGTGTTCCTCGACGGGGAGGACGTGTCGGCCATCGACCCCGTGCGACTGCGCCGCCGCATCGGCTACGTGATCCAGCAGGTCGGGCTCTTCCCGCACAGGACGGTCCTGGAGAACACGGCGACGGTGCCCCGCCTCCTGGGCTGGAAGAAGGGGAAGGGCACCGAGCGCGCCGCCGAACTGCTCGATCTCGTCGGGCTGGACCCCTCCGTCTACGGCGACCGCTACCCCGACCAGCTCTCCGGCGGCCAGCGGCAGCGCGTCGGAGTCGCCCGGGCGCTGGCCGCCGACCCACCGGTCCTGCTGATGGACGAGCCCTTCGGCGCGGTCGACCCCGTCGTCCGGGAGAGGCTCCAGAACGAGTTCCTCGCCCTGCAGGCGCAGGTCCGCAAGACGGTGCTGTTCGTCACGCACGACATCGAGGAGGCCGTCCGGCTCGGTGACCGCATGGCCGTGTACGGGCAGGGGCGCATCGACCAGTTCGACACCCCCGCCACCGTGCTCGGGGCGCCCGCGACCCCGTACGTCGCCGACTTCGTCGGGTCGGACCGGGGCCTGAAGCGGCTGTCGGTCACGCCCGTCGAGGAGGGCGACCTGGACCAGCCGCCGGTCGTGCGCCTCGACGACTCCCTGGCGCACGCGACCGAGCGGCTGCGGGCCGTGGGCGCGCCCTGGGCGGTGGTGCTGGACGGCGGGGACAAGCCGCACGGATGGATACCCGCCGGCGGCTCCGGGCCGGCGACACCCCCGGGCACGGTCCGCGATCACGCCCGCCCGATGGAGGCGTGGCTCCCGCTCGGCGCGCCGCTGAGACGGGCGTTCGCCACGATGCTCCAGCACGACGCGGGCTGGATCGCCGTCGTCGACGAGAAGGGCGGCCGGTACCTGGGCGTCCTCACGCCCGCCCGCCTCCACGAGGCGCTGCGCCGCTCGATCGGCGCGGACGCGCGGGACGTGCCGCGCGCCGAGGTGGCGGTCGAGACGGTGACGGCCTCCGCCACCCGATGAGGCCGGGGCGGCCACCGGTGGCCACCGGGGTCAGCTGCCGCTGAGCCGTCCGCTCAGCCATTCCAGGGCGGGAGGGATCTCCCGGCGCCAGGTGTTGAAGTTGTGCCCGCCGCTGTCGAGCACGATCGAGGAGACCCTGGCGGGAGCCTTCACCCGGGCGATGAACTCCTCGGTCCCCCGGAGGTTGTCCTCCCCCTCCCGGGACGTCGTGACCAGGAACGACGAGGCGGCCGGGGGCCGGTGCCGCAGACTCCACAGCAGGTCGGCACGGTGACGCGCCGTCCGGTCGCCGTGGAAGAGGTCACCGGTCGTCGGATCCTCGGCCGCCTCGTAGTACGCGGAGAGACCGGCGCTCGCCGCGAACCTGTCCGGGTGGTGCAGCCCGATCTTCAGGGCGCAGTACCCACCGGTCGAGTTGCCGATGATGCCCCAGTTGCGGGCCCGGTCACCGACCCGGTAGGCCCCGGAGACCGCCTGCGGCAGGTCGCGCGCGAAGAAGGTCTCGGTCTGCGGACCGCCCGCGACGTCCACGCACTCGGTGTCCCGGGGCGGCGCCACCGTCGGCCGTAGCATCACGAGGACCATCGGCTGCGCCCTGCCCGCCGCCACCCTCTCGTGGGCGGTCCGCGGATAGCGCAGCCCCTTCAGCAGGTTCTCGGCCGTGCCCGGGTAGCCGGTGAGCACGACGACCGCGGGGAAGCTCCGTCCGGCGTGAGACGGCTGGAAGTACTCGGGCGGCAGGTAGACGTACGCCGGGCTGTCGATGCCGGACGCGTGACCCCGGACGACGACCTTGTCGATCCGGCCGCCGGCCGCGGGCTTCCCGCCTCCGGGGACGTCCGGCCGCACGCTGCCGACCCGGACCGCGGTACTGCCGGACGGCCCGGCTGCTCCGTGGTCGACGACCGTGCCCAGTTCCTGCTGCCGGCCGAAGAGGTCGGCCCAGGAACCGTAGAAGAGGAAGGAGTTGTTGGCCAGCAGCCCGACGGCGGCGAAGAGCGCCAGCTGGGTGGCCAGCAGGAGGGCGACCCTGCCCGCCACCGCGCGGGCGGTACGGGCGGCCAGCCGGGGCCAGAGCCGGACCGTGGCGGCGAACAGGGCGACGGCCAGTCCTGCCGCTACGGCCAGAACAGCGTTGCTGGTGAGACCCATGAGTACAGATGAGCTTTCTGTGCGGGAAATTTCCACAAAGAGGATGAACCCACTCCGCGGAAGCCTCGTCCTAGAGGTCGCACATCGTCCGTAGAGGCTTCGGCCGGCGGACTCAGGAATCTCTCGCGGAGCCACGGGAAGCGATGTCTGTCACGGTAGATGGGGATACGTCAGGAAAGGTTCCGCTCGCGGTCCGCGGACGCGGCCTCCTGCGCGGACCACGGCCCGAAACGGTACCGGTACTGGTCGGACGCGCCTGTGCGGCCGTCGGGCTGATCGATGTCGCCGCAGGGGTGTTCCCCCGCTTCCGGCACAGCAGGATGCACACCCTCGCCGAGGTGCTGCCCGGCGCCCTCGGCCCCTTCGCGGCGGCGCTGTCCCTCAGTTCGGGCGTCCTGCTGCTCCTGCTCGCCCACGGCATCAAGCGGCACAAGCGGCGCGCCTGGCGGGCCGCCGTCGTCCTGCTGCCCGCGGGAGCCGTGGCCCAGTTCGTCTACCGGCACTCGCTGATCGGCGTCCTCCTCTCGCTCGCGCTCTGCTTCCTCCTGGTACGCCACCGCAAGCAGTTCGCGGCCCTTCCCGACCCCAGGAGCCGCTGGCGGGCGCTGGCCAACTTCGTCCTGCTCGGCGCCGGCTCGATGGCTCTCGGCCTGGTCGTCGTCAGCGTCCACCCCGGCCGTGTGGTGGGAAACCCGTCCATCGCCGACCGGCTCCAGCACGTGCTGTACGGCCTGTTCGGGCTCGAAGGGCCGGTGGACTACGCGGGGGCCACCTCGTGGACGGTGGCGTACTCCCTGGGATCGCTGGGCCTGCTGACCGCCGTCACCACGATCTACCTCGCCTTCCGCCCCGAGCACCCGGCGGCCCGCCTCGACGAGCACGACGAGGCACGGCTGCGGGCCCTGCTCGACAAGCACGGCGGCCGTGACTCCCTGGGGCACTTCGCCCTGCGCCGGGACAAGGGTGTCGTGTTCTCCCCCAGTGGCAAGGCGGCCGTCTGCTACCGCGTGGTGTCGGGCGTGATGCTCGCCGGAGGCGACCCCATCGGCGACGTGGAGGCCTGGCCGGGAGCCATCGAGCGCTTCATGGACGAGGCCAGGGCGCACTCGTGGACACCGGCGGTGATGGGGTGCAGCGAGACCGGCGGCGAGGTGTGGACCCGTGAGACGGGGCTGTCCGCGCTGGAGATCGGTGACGAGGCGGTGGTGGATGCCGCGGATTTCTCCCTGGCCGGGCGCGCCATGCGCAACGTGCGCCAGATGGTGAAACGCATCGAGCGCAACGGCTACGAGACCCGGGTCCGGCGCGTGCGCGACATCGGTGACGCGGAACTCGCCCGCATCCGCCGGGCAGCAGCCGACTGGCGCGGCACCGACACCGAGCGCGGCTTCTCCATGGCACTGGGCCGCATCGGTGACCCGGCCGACGGCGACTGCGTCGTCGCGACCGCCCATCTGGCCGATCCCGGGGCGGAGGGCTCCCCGCACGGCGACCTGAAGGCGGTGCTCCACTTCGTGCCGTGGGGGCGCGACGGTCTCTCCCTGGAGCTGATGCGACGCGACCGCTCGGCCGATCCCGGCATGAACGAGCTGCTGATCGTGGCCTCCCTCCAGGCCGCCCCGGCACTCTCCGTCGCCCGCGTCTCGCTGAACTTCGCCATGTTCCGCTCGACCCTCGCACGCGGTGAACGCCTGGGCGCCGGGCCGGTGCTGCGTTGCTGGCGCGGCCTGCTCATCTTCCTGTCCCGCTGGTTCCAGATCGAGTCGCTCTACCGGTTCAACGCCAAGTTCCGGCCACGCTGGGAGCCCCGCTTCGTCGTCTACCGCGCGGGCCGCGACCTGCCCCGGATCGGTCTCGCCGCCCTCCGGGCGGAGGGCTTCGTGAACCTCGCACCGCCCCGCCCGTTCCGCACCCGCAGCCCCCGGCCCTGCGGCCACCGCCCCGACCTGACCGCCGAGCGGGGAGTCCGCCCGGCCTGACGGGCACGTTCCCGGGCCTAGGCTGGTGCCATGAGTACGTTGCGAGGACGGGGCACAGTGCAGGGTCTGCCGGAGTGGGACCGCTGCGCGGTCATGGGTGTCGTGAACGTGACCCCCGACTCCTTCTCCGACGGAGGTCACTGGTTCGACACGACCGCGGCGATCAAGCACGGCCTGGGACTCGAGGCCGAGGGGGCGGACCTCGTCGACGTGGGCGGTGAGTCGACCCGCCCCGGCGCCAGCCGCGTGGACGAGGCGGAGGAACTGCGCCGGGTGATCCCCGTCGTGCGGGGGCTCGCCTCGGAGGGCGTCACCGTCTCCGTGGACACCATGAGGGCCCGCGTGGCCGAGCAGGCCGTCGCCGTCGGCGCGGCTCTGGTCAACGACGTGAGCGGAGGCCTCGCCGACCCGGACATGGTGCCGGTCGTCGCCGCCGCCGGGGTGCCGTTCGTCGTGATGCACTGGCGCGGTTTCAGCGAGTCGATGAACAGTCGCGCCGTGTACGGCGACGTCGTCACGGAGGTGGTCGAGGAGCTGCGCGCCCGCATGGAAGCCGTGATCGACGGCGGCGTGTCCCCGGAGAAGCTGGTGATCGACCCGGGGCTGGGCTTCGCGAAGAACGGCGTCCAGGACCTGGCTCTCCTCGCCGGGCTGCCCCGGCTGGGCGAGCTGGGCCGGCCCCTGCTCGTCGCCGCCTCCCGCAAGCGTTTCCTCGGACACGTCCTGGCCGGTGAGGGCACGCCCCCGCCGCCCGCACGGGAGCGCGACGCCGCGACGGCCGCGGTCTCCGCCCTCTCGGCGCACGCGGGCGCCTGGGCGGTCCGGGTGCACGCCGTCCGGCCCACGGCCGACGCCGTCCGGGTCGCCCGCGCCGTGGAGGGAGCCGCGTGAACTCCCCCGGGGACGGACGCGATGACGTCGCGGCGGACTTCGAGGCCCTCGATCGGGCCAACACCGCCTTCTACGAGGCGATGGAACGAGGCGACCTCGACGCGCTGTCCGACCTCTGGCTACCGGGCGAGGACCTCACGGTCTCCTGTGTCCACCCCGGCTGGCCCGTGCTCACCGGACGCGGCGAGGTGCTCCGCAGCTACGCGCTGATCATGGCCAACACCGAGTACATCCAGTTCTTCCTGACCGATGTCGGCGTCTCGATGACCGGTGACACCGCCCTGGTGACCTGCACCGAGAACATCCTCAGCGGCGGTCCCGCGGAGGAGGGCGACGCGCTCGGGCCGCTCGTCGGCCAGCTCGTCGTCGCCACCAACGTGTTCCGGCGCACTCCGGACGGCTGGAAGCTGTGGTCCCACCACGGCTCCCCCGTCCTGGCGGAGACCGGCGAGGAGGAGGACGAGGAGTCCCCGTCCTGAGCGGGCGGGCGGCGGGGACCCTCGCGCGGCACGCGATCACGGGGATTGAACGGCGGCATCCCGGGGTATACGCGCCTACCGGCTCCGTGCCGGGCAGATACCCCCGGCCCCCGCACGTGGGACCCGCCGGTGCTCGCGGGTAGATTCGAAAGACGGCACCTTCACGCCCGCACGCGTCCGGGTGCCGCCCCGACCAACGACAGCAGGAGTGATTCGCGTGGATCGTGTCGCGCTGCGCGGCCTCAAGGCCCGCGGGCACCACGGTGTCTTCCCCCGGGAGCGGGAGGAGGGCCAGACCTTCATCGTGGACCTGGTCCTCGGCCTGGACACCCGTCCCGCGGCCGCCGACGACGACCTGACGAAGACCGTGCACTACGGCGTGGTCGCGGAAGAGGCCGTCGCCGTGGTCAAGGGCGAGCCGGTCGACCTGATCGAGACCCTCGCGGAACGCATCGCACAGCAGTGCCTCAAGCACGCAGGGGTCGAGGAGGTCGAGGTCGTCGTCCACAAACCGGACGCGCCGATCACGGTCCCCTTCGACGACGTGACCATCACCATCACCCGGAGCCGAGCATGACTGCATTCTCCACCGAGGGACAGAGCGATCCGACGGTCCAGCCGGTTCCCGCCGCCGTGGTCGAGCAGGTGGACGCGGCAGACGTCACCCTGTCCAACCCCAAGCGCGCCGTGATCTCCCTCGGCTCCAACCTCGGCAACCGGCTGGAGACCCTCCAGGGCGCCGTCGACGCCTTGGAGGACACCCCGGGCCTGCGGGTCAAGGCCGTGTCCCCGGTCTACGAGACGGAGCCCTGGGGCGTGGCGCCCGGCACCCAGCCGTCGTACTTCAACGCCGTGGTCGTCGTGCGGACGACGCTGCCGCCGTCCTCCCTCCTGGAGCGCGGCCAGGCCATCGAGGATGCCTTCGACCGGGTCCGCGAGGAGCGCTGGGGGCCCCGCACCATCGACGTCGACATCGTCTCGTACGCCGACGTGGTCTCCGACGACCCGGTGCTCACCCTGCCCCACCCGCGCGCCCGCGAGCGCGCCTTCGTCCTCGCGCCCTGGCACGACGTGGACCCGGACGCCCAGCTGCCCGGCGCCGGCCCCGTCGGACAGCTCCTGGAGGGGGTCGGCCGTGACGGCGTTCTCGTCCGGGCCGACCTGGAACTCCGCCTCCCCGAGTAGTCGTTAGGCTCGATGACGTACGACATGGGCAACGGCGGCGAAGGGCGGCACTCTCGGTGAGGCAACTACGGCTCGGGCTACTGGCCGGAATCTTCGCCGGAGCGGGCGTCCTGTCCTGGGGCGGCTCCCGCCTCTGGGACTCCCTGGGCACGCTGCCGAGCGTGCCGCTCGCCGCGCCCATCGTGCTGGCGGCGATCGCCGCCGTCCTGCTCGCCACCGCCCTGTCGATCCGGGCCCGCCTCCGCGCCCAGCGGGAGCGCCGCCCGGGGGCGAAGGGCGTGGAGCCGCTGATGGCGGCGCGTGCCGTGGTCTTCGGGCAGGCCAGCGCCCTCGTCACCGCGCTGGTCGCCGGTATGTACGGCGGCACGGGCGTCTTCCTGCTCAGCTACCTCGACGTACCGCCCCGCCGTGACCAGGCGATCTACGCCGGCTTCGCCGTCCTCGCCGGCGCCGCGGTGGTGGCGGCCGCCTTCTTCCTCGAGCGGGTCTGCAAGCTCCCGGAGGACAAGGACGACCACGGGAACACCGCGACGGTGGCCTGAGAGGCGGGCCACCCGGCCCGGCCCCGGTGAGGCGGGCGACCCGGCCCGGCCCCGGTTGGGTTCAGCGCGCCATGATGAGGCTCATCGCCTCCGCGCGGGTGGCCGGGTCGCGCAGCTGGCCGCGCACGGCGGACGTGAGCGTCTTCGCCCCGGGCTTGCGGATGCCCCGCATCGACATGCACATGTGCTCGCACTCGATCACCACGATGACCCCGCGCGGCTCCAGGATCGCCATCAGCGACTCGGCGATCTGCGTCGTGAGCCGCTCCTGGACCTGGGGGCGCCGGGCGTAGACGTCCACCAGCCGCGCCAGCTTCGACAGCCCCGTGATCTTGCCGCTGGTCGCGGGGATGTACCCGACGTGCGCGACGCCGCGGAACGGCACCAGGTGGTGCTCACAGGTGCTGTAGACCTCGATGTCCTTCACCAGGACCATCTCGTCGTGCCCGAGGTCGAACGTGGTCGTCAGGACGTCCTCGGGCTCCTGGTAGAGGCCCGCGAATATCTCCTTGTAGGCACGCGCCACCCGGCCCGGGGTCTCGCGCAGCCCTTCGCGATCCGGGTCCTCGCCGACCGCGATGAGGAGCTCCCGTACGGCGGACTCGGCCCGCTTCTGGTCGAACACGCCGATGGGCCTCTGCCCTTCGATCGTCACCGGGTCGGTCATCTGTGCCTCGTTCCTCTGTGCTGTCCCAAGCGCGGGGCCCGCCCGGACATCTCGAACAGCGGCAGGCCCGACGCAGGCGAACGGAAAAAGCCGCGCCCCCACAGGCTAGAACCTGGGGGGCGCGGCATCCATTCCGGACCCCGGGGTGAACCCGTGACAGGGAACACACCGGGCGAGGCGAAACGGATCTCAGCTCTCGGGACGCTCCTCCGGCAGCCCCTCCGGGGAGGTGCCGATGTCCTTGGACATGTCCGTCGGGGCGATCTCCGGCGGTGTACCCGAACCGTTGGCGGTGTTCGTGCCGTTGGTCAGGGCCAGCTCCTTCGGGGAGAGCACCGGCGGACGGGTGGACGGCGTCCGGCGGGCGGAACCGGTCCACGCCGGACGAGCCGGGCGCTTCACGATCGGGGCGAAGATCTCGGCGATCTGCTCCTTGCCGAGCGTCTCCTTCTCGAGGAGCTCGAGGACCAGGGCGTCGAGGATGTCGCGGTTCTCGACGAGGATCTCCCACGCGTCGTTGTGGGCGGTCTCGATGAGCTTCTTGACCTCCTCGTCGACCAGTGCCGCGACCTCTTCCGAGTAGTCGCGCTGGTGGCCCATCTCCCGGCCCACGAAGGGCTCGGTGTTGTCACCACCGAACTTGATCGCGCCGAGCCGCTCGGTCATGCCGTACTGCGTGACCATCGCGCGGGCCGTCGCGGTGGCCTTCTCGATGTCGTTCGCCGCACCGGTCGTCGGGTCGTGGAAGACCAGCTCCTCGGCCGCGCGCCCGCCCAGCATGTACGCCAGCTGGTCGAGCATCTCGTTGCGCGTCGTGGAGTACTTGTCCTCTTCCGGGAGCACCATCGTGTAGCCGAGGGCACGGCCCCGGGAGAGGATCGTGATCTTGTGGACCGGGTCCGACTGGGGAGACGCCGCCGCGACCAGGGCGTGTCCGCCCTCGTGGTACGCGGTGATCTTCTTCTCCTTCTCGGACATGATCCGGGTCCGCTTCTGCGGACCCGCCACGACGCGGTCGATGGCCTCGTCGAGCATGTGGTTGTCGATCAGCTTCTTGTTGCTGCGCGCCGTGAGGAGCGCCGCCTCGTTCAGCACGTTCGACAGATCGGCACCGGTGAAGCCGGGCGTACGACGGGCGACCGCGTTGAGGTCGACGTCGGGGGCGACCGGCTTGCCCTTCTGGTGCACCTTGAGGATCTCGAGACGGCCCTGCATGTCCGGCCGGTCGACGGCGATCTGCCGGTCGAAGCGTCCGGGACGCAGCAGCGCCGGGTCCAGGATGTCCGGCCGGTTGGTGGCGGCGATCAGGATGACGCCGCCCTTCACGTCGAAGCCGTCCATCTCGACGAGCAGCTGGTTGAGCGTCTGCTCGCGCTCGTCGTGACCGCCGCCCATCCCGGCACCGCGGTGCCGGCCGACGGCGTCGATCTCGTCGACGAAGACGATCGCCGGGGCGTTCGCCTTGGCCTGCTCGAAGAGGTCACGGACCCGGGATGCACCGACACCGACGAACATCTCGACGAAGTCGGAACCGGAGATCGAGTAGAACGGCACGCCCGCCTCACCCGCGACGGCGCGGGCGAGCAGCGTCTTGCCCGTACCGGGCGGCCCGTAGAGCAGGACACCCTTCGGGATCTTGGCGCCGACGGCCTGGAACTTCGCCGGCTCCTGGAGGAACTCCTTGATCTCGTACAGTTCCTCGACGGCCTCGTCCGACCCCGCCACGTCGGCGAAGGTCGTCTTCGGCGTGTCCTTGGTGATCAGCTTCGCCTTGGACTTGCCGAACTGCATGACCTTGGAGCCGCCGCCCTGCATCTGGTTCATCAGAAACAGGAACACGACGACGATCAGGACGAAGGGCAGCAGGGAGAGGAGGATCGAGACGAACGGGGACTGCTTCGACGGCGAGACGGTGTAACCCTTCTCGATGTCACCGCTCTCGAACTTCTTCTGCAGCGTGTCGGCCAGCTCGACACCCTGGTTGCCGATGTAGCTCGCCTGGAACTTGCTGCCGGACTCGCCCTTGAGCTTTTCCTTGTCCTTCAGCTCGATCTTGAGAATCTGTTCGTCACCGGTGGTCAGCTTGGCCTGCTCCACCTGGTTGTTGCTGATCGCCTGGATCACCTTGCCGGTGTCCACCGTCTTGTAGCCGCCCGACGAGCCGACGACCTGCATCAACACGACCACGGCGAGGACGGCCAGCACGATCCACATGACCGGCCCACGGAAGTATCGCTTCACGTCCATCCATACGGAGCGAAGTCGCCCCGTCCCTCCTGCCCGTAGGTAAATGCTGCTGTGAGAAAAGACTGTTCTTCGGACGGTACCCCAGCATTGCCACCTTCGACCGCAGGGGACGTCTGTCGACCCGCCTTCGAAGGCTCAACGGCGGGGGGACGGTGAGGGTTCCCCGGAGCCGGTCCCGGTTCGGCGGGCTCCGCCGGCCCGGTGTCAGCCGCCGTACACGTGCGGGGCGAGCGTGCCGACGAAGGGCAGGTTGCGGTACTTCTCCGCGTAGTCCAGCCCGTAGCCGACGACGAACTCGTTGGGGATGTCGAAGCCGACCCACTTCACGTCGATCGCGACCTTCGCGGCATCCGGCTTGCGCAGGAGCGTGCAGACCTCCAGGCTCGCCGGTTCGCGGGAGCCGAGGTTGGTCAGCAGCCAGGACAGCGTCAGACCCGAGTCGATGATGTCCTCGACGATCAGGACGTGCTTGCCCTTGATGTCGGTGTCGAGGTCCTTCAGGATCCGGACGACGCCCGAGGACTGGGTGCCCGCCCCGTAGGAGGAGACGGCCATCCAGTCCATGGTGACGGGGGTGGACAGCGCGCGGGCCAGGTCCGCCATGACCATCACCGCGCCCTTGAGCACGCCGACGATGAGCAGGTCCTTGCCCGCGTACTCCGCGTCGATCTTCGCCGCGAGCTCGACGAGCTTCGCGTCGATCTCTTCCTTGGTGATGAGCACCGACTGAAGGTCGGTGCCCATGTCCTTCTCGTTCACCCGCGTCTCTTTCTCGCCTGCCGGACCCGGACCGTTCACCGGGGCGGGCCTGCCGTTTCGCCTGCACTTCAGCCGCTTGCGTTTCAGCTCTGCCGGATGACCAGTCTGCCACCCTGCCGCAGCGCCTCGACGCGGCCCGGCAGGTTGATGGCGCCCTGACCGCGCCAGCCGGTGATCAGCCGGTCGACTTCCTCGATGTGGCGGGCGAAGAGCGAACCGGCGGGGGATCCGGCGTCCATCACGGCCCGGCGCAGCACCCTGCGACGCACCGCGGGCGGCAGGACCGAGAGCTTGGCGCACTCCAGCCGCCCGTCGTCGTCGCACACCGAGCGGGCGGCCTCGGCGGCCCAGGTGTCCAGGGCGTCCGCGTCGTCGCGGGACAACTGGGCCGTGCGGGCGAGAGCCTCGACGACGCCTTTGCCCAGCGCCTTCTCCAGGGCGGGCAGGCCCTCGTGGCGCAGGCGGGACCGGGTGTAGGCGGGGTCGGCGTTGTGCGGGTCGTCCCAGACGGGGAGCGACTGGACCATGCAGGCCTTGCGGGCGGTCTGGCGGTCCAGCTGGAGGAAGGGGCGACGGTAGCGGCCGGCCGGCCCGGAGGCCGCGGCCATCCCGGAGAGCGAGCGGATGCCGGAACCGCGGGCGAGACCGAGCAGGACGGTCTCGGCCTGGTCGTCGCGGGTGTGGCCGAGGAGGACGGCGGCGGCGCCGTGGCGCTCCGCGGCGGCGTCCAGTGCGGCGTACCGGGCTTCCCGGGCCGCGGCCTCGGGCCCGCCCTCGCGGCCGACGTGCACGGCGACGGCCTCGACCGGTTCGAGCCGCATGCCGGCGAGGCGGGTGACGACCTCGTCGGCGCGGAGTCCGGAGCCGGGCTGGAGGTTGTGGTCGACGGTGATGCCGCCGGCGCGCACGGGGAGTTTGCGGGACTCGAAGGCGAGGGCGGAGGCCAGCGCCATGGAGTCGGCGCCCCCCGAGCAGGCCACGAGCACCAGCGGGGTCTCCGGCCGGTCCGGGAGCCCGGCGCGCCGGCTGCCCGCTCCGGCCTCCGCGAACTCCGCACGGCCGGCCTGTTCGCTGTGACGGTTGTGTTCGGTGACGACGTCGTGAAGTACGCGGCGGACCGCCAGGCGTATCGCCGCGACCGCTGGATGGGGACCCATGTCCGGTGCCCTTCGGTGGAGTTTCGGGAGGTGCCTCGGAGTGCGGGACCCGGGAGGGTCCCGTCACTCAGAGTGCGTCGATGGTGACAGAGCCGAGCTGTCCACCGAGCATTGCACGCCTTCCCATGCCCTCACGGTCCCTCGGATGGGTGATTGGAAGGGCAATCCGCGGCCGTCGGTCAGGCCCCGGTCACGAATCCGCCCTGCGGTGCACGCGGGCCACCCAGTCCGCGGGCGCGGCGATCTCCGCCTTCGTGGGGAGCGTGTTCGGGGAGGTCCACACCCGGTTGAAGCCGTCCATGCCGACCTCGTCGACCACGGCGCGCACGAACTTCTCACCGTCGCGGTACTGGCGCAGCTTGGCGTCGAGCCCCAGGAGCTTGCGCAGCGCCAGGTCCAGGCGGCTGGCCCCGCGCGCCCGGCGCTGCTGGAACTTCTCCCGGATCTCGGCGACGGAGCCCACCACCTCCGGGCCCACCCCGTCCATCACGAAGTCCGCGTGGCCTTCGAGGAGGGACATCACCGCGGTGAGGCGGCCGAGGATCTCGCGCTGCGCGGGCGTCTGGACGATCTCGACGAGACTGCGCCCGCCGTCGTCGCCGTCCTCGCCCCGCTCGCCCTCGGGGCGGCTGCCCCCGGCGAAGGTCTGGGCGGCCTCCCGCAGGCGCTCCAGGACCGTCATCGGGTCGACGTCCGTCTCGTCGAGGAACGACTGGATCTCGCCCCGCAGATGGTCGCGGAGCCAGGGCACGCCGGTGAACTGGGTGCGGTGGGTCTCCTCGTGGAGGGCCACCCAGAGCCGGAAGTCATGCGGTTCGACGCCGAGTTCGCGTTCGACGTGCACGATGTTGGGGGCGACCAGCAGGAGCCTGCCGCCGCCCTCGGCGGAGGCGGGCAGCTCCCGGGTGGCGGGCGCGAAGGTCTCGTACTGCCCCAGGACCCGGGAGGCCAGGAACGACAGCAGCATGCCCAGTTCGACACCGGTCACCTTGCCGCCGACCGCGCCGAGCACCATGCCGCCGGGGCCGCTGCCGCGGCGGTCCTGCATCTTGCCCAGCAGGGGACCCAGCAGTTCACGGAAGCCGGCGACGTTGGCCCGGATCCAGCCCGCCCGGTCGACGACCAGGACCGGCGTGTCCTCGGGTTCGTGGCCCTCCGGGATCATCCGGGTGAAGGAACGGACGTGTTCCTCCGAGGCCTTGGCATGCCGACGGAGCTCCGCGACGACGGCGCGGGCCTCCTCACGGCTGATTTCGGGACCCGGTCGCACGAACCGGGTCGCGGTCGCGACCGCGAGTTTCCAGTCGACCATCTCGGCACCACCGATGCTCGTCATGCGTCAACCGTACGTGAGGCGGCCGCCGCGCGGCGGGGTGTCAGCCTCTCAACGGGTCCCCCGGGTGAGTGCGGTGGCCAGAGCGTCCAGGGCCGTCTCCGCCTCGTGCGGGGACGTGGTGCCCGAAGCCAGGAAGGCGAAGGCCAGGAGCCGGCCGTGCGGGCCGACAGCCGTCCCGGCGAGCGCGTTCACGCCGGTGAGTGTGCCGGTCTTGGCCCGGACCAGGCCGGTTCCCAGGGACGTCGCCGCGTAACGGCTGCCGAGCGTCCCGCTGAATCCGGCCACCGGCAGACCGGTGAGCACCGGGCGCAGTTCGGGGTGAGCGGGGCCGGCGGCGAGCGCGAGCAGCCCGGTGAGGAGCCCGGCCGTGACCTTGTCCGCGCGGTCGAGTCCGCTGCCGTCGGCGAGACGCGCACCGGCGACCGGCAGGCCCAGTTGCCTCAGGCGTCCGGTCACGGCCCGCCGCCCCCCTGCGAAGGAGGCCGGCGCGCCCGCCTTCAGCGCGGTCTGCCGGGCCAGGGCCTCGGCGATGTCGTTGTCACTGTTGGTCAGGGTGCGTTCGGCCAGGGCCGCGAGTGGCTCCGACAGGTGGGTGGCCACGGTCGTGGAGCCGGCCGCCGCCCGGCCCCGGGTGGGCTTCGGCCGGGTGTCGACACCGGCCTCGCCGAGCAGGTCCGCGAAGGCCCGGGCGGCGTCCCGGGCCGGATCGCCGGTGCGGGGGGCGGGTCCCTTGCCGCTGTCGTCGAGGCGCCCCTCGTCGACCATGAGCGCGCTGACGGGGGCGATGTTCTCGTTGGGACCGATGGCGTGCAGCGCGGGGCCCGAGTACAGCGACGCGTCGTACACCAGGGTGACGGGCCCGGTCCCGCTCGGGCGCAGGGCGCGCGCCGTCCCGGCGGCGAGGTCCCTCAGCGCTGCCTCGTCGAGGGTGGGGTCGCCTCCGCCGACGAGGGTGACCGTCCTCCCGTCCTTCGACACCCGGACGGTGGTGGGGATCCGGTGGCCGGGGCCGAGCGCGGAGAGCGCGGCGGTGACGGTGGCGAGCTTCACGGTGGAGGCGGGGGTCATGGGTGTGGCGGCGCCGCGGGCGTACACCTGCTTCCCGGTGGCCGTGTCGACGACCGCGGCGGTGCGCAGCGTGCCGAGGGCCGGGTCGTCCAGCAGGGGCGCGAGAACGGCTTTCAGGCCGCCGCCGCCCGCGGCCTCCCCGACGTACTCCGCGGCCCCCAGGGCGGTCAGGACGGCCGGCGCGCTCGCCGCGGGGTCCGGTGCCCCGGGCGCGGTCCCCTGGTGATGTGCGCCACCCGCGCGCGCACCGGCCACCACCCGGTCCAGCTCGGCCTTACGCTGACCGGAGTCCCAGGGACCGGCGGCGAGGACGGCCCCGGCGGCGACCGCCAGGCCGAGCACCGCGGAGCAGGCGACGAACCGCCGGTCGCCCGAAGCGCCACCCGGCCCCGGGCGTCCCGGTTTTTTCCACCCGCGCCACCGGCTCAACGGCTGGTCCGTCGGTCCATCCACCGGCTCGGCCACCGTTGACCAGCCCCTTTCGCGAGCACTCGTCTGCGTGAGGGACACTTAACCACCAGTCGTATGTGTTGATCATGGAGGAGCCACCCGTGGAGTTCGACGTCACCATCGAGATCCCGAAGGGTTCGCGGAACAAGTACGAGGTGGACCACGAGACCGGTCGGATCCGCCTGGACCGTCGACTCTTCACCTCGACCAGCTACCCGGCCGACTACGGCTTCGTCGAGAACACCCTCGGCGAGGACGGCGACCCGCTGGACGCGCTGGTCATCCTGGACGAGCCGACCTTCCCCGGTTGCCTCATCAAGTGCCGCGCCATCGGCATGTTCCGGATGACCGACGAGGCCGGCGGCGACGACAAGCTGCTGTGCGTCCCGGCGTCCGACCCGCGGGTGGAGCACCTGCGCGACATCCACCACGTGTCGGAGTTCGACCGCCTCGAGATCCAGCACTTCTTCGAGGTCTACAAGGACCTGGAGCCCGGCAAGTCCGTCGAGGGCGCCGACTGGGTCGGCCGCGCCGAGGCGGAGGCCGAGATCGAGGCCTCCTACAAGCGCCTCGAGGCGCAGGGCGGCGCGCACTGACGTCCCACCGTCCCGTTCCGCTTACGGGCGGGGGACGCGGAGCGCAGCGCTCGGGCCCCGGCCCCCGCTGACTGTACGCACGACGGGCGGCGCACCTTTCACCGGTGGTGGCCGCCCTGGAACATG
>NZ_JBEXWB010000058.1:0-25182 GCF_040629645.1 Streptomyces sp. NPDC005899
CGGCCCCGCCCGGCGGCCCGGCGCGCCCCACGTCCCGCCACCCCCCCTCCGGCCCCCGGCCCGGCGCGCCGGTGCACGCCGGGCCTGGGCCCGCCAGCCGGTGGAAGCCGGCCTCACGACTTGTCGCCCTACGGCCTGCCGCCTTACGGCCTGCCAGCCGGCGCACGGCGGCCTTGCGGCCCGTCGGTCAGTGCACGTCGACCTTGTGCCCGTCACGGACGGCCGTCCCCGCCGCCACGATGCGGGAGGCCTTCGGCGTGCGGTCCAGGACGCCCGCCGTGACGGCCACGGCGAGGCCGGCGAGCGCGAGGACCGCGCCGACCAGGGCCGGTGACGTCCAGCCCCAGCCCGCCGCGATGGCCACGCCGCCGAGCCAGGCCCCACCGGCGTTGGCGAGGTTGAAGGCGGAGTGGTTGGAGGCGGAGGCGAGCGTGGGGGCGTCCTTGGCCTTGTTCATCACCAGCATCTGGAGCGGGGTGGTCGTCATGAAGCCGATCCCGCCCAGCAGCACGACCATGACGAGCGCGGCCCACCGCACGTGGACGGCGAAGGGGAAGACGGCCAGGACGACGGCGAGGGCACCGAGCGACCCGTACAGCGTGGGCCGCAGCGCGCGGTCGGTCAGCGGACCGGCCGCCAGGGCGCCCAGGGTCATCCCGATACCGAAGAGGGCGAGGACGAGGGTCACCGAGGACTCCCCGAAGCCCATCGCCTCGGTCGTCATGGACGAGAGGTAGGAGTAGACGGCGAAGACGCCCGCGAAGCCGAGGACGGCGGTGAGCAGCCCGAGCAGCACCTGCCGGTCGGCGAGCGCGCCCAGCTCACGGCGTACGTTCTGGTGCGCCTCGACGGGAATCTGCGGGACGAGCCGGGCGAGCGCGGCCATGGCGCCCAGCCCGATCACCGCGACCACCATGAAGGTGGCGCGCCAGCCGAGGTGCTGCCCGAGCAGGGTGGCCGCCGGCACGCCGACGATGTTGGCGACGGTCAGCCCGAGGAACATCGTCGCGACGGCCCGGGCCTGGCGCCCGTCCGGTACGAGGCGGGCGGCGACGACGGCGCCGACGCCGAAGAAGGCCCCGTGCGGCAGCCCGGCCAGGAACCGGCCCGCGAGCAGCCAGCCGAAGTCGGGGGCGAACGCCGAGGCGAGGTTGCCGACGGTGAAGACGGCCATCAGCAGCAGGAGCATCCGCTTGCGCGGGATCCGGGAGCCGAGGCCGGTGAGCAGCGGGGCACCGAGGACGACGCCGATCGCGTACGCCGAGACGAGGTAACCGGCGGTGGGTACGGACGTTCCCAGGTCGTCCGCGACGTTGGGCAGCAGGCCCATCATCACGAACTCGGTGGTGCCGATGCCGAAGGCGCTCACAGCGAGGGCGAGCAGGGCCAGGGGCATGGGGATGAACCTCTTTCGGGACGGTCGCCGCCTGCCCGTGGCGGGCGGGGCGGCAGGGGTGCGGGGGCGGGAGCGTCGGCTTCGTTGCCGGGACGGAGTATGTATCCCGTCGGAACAAAGTCTCTCAGAGGTTTTATGCCCGCAGGTGAACGAACCGTTGCGGCGGGGTGTGATGTGCGTATCACTCCGTCCACCGCTCCCCTGCCCGCCGGTCGCCCGCCCCCGCTGCCGGCGCTCCGTCCCGCCGTCCCCGGTACCCCCCGAAGGGCCGCCCCCGGAGCCCCGCGGCCCGCCGGGGGTGACGGCACGAGTCCCCGGCCGGGCCGTCACCCTCGTCACTCCGGCGCCGGGCTCCTCCCGGGGCCCGTGTCCGGTCTCAGCCGGCCGGCACCGGGGTGCTCCGCCGGTGCAGCTCCTCGCGGTAGGCGGCGAGGCGGGCGGTGCGCCCGATCGTCAGCGCCCCGACGAGGCGGCCCGCGCGGTGGTAGCTGACCTCCATGCGCCGGGCGGCGGCGTCGTGCTCGACGACGCGGGCCTCGTCGGCCGCGGCAGGCAGGCCCACCGAGCGGATCCGGGCTCCGTAGAGGTCCGACCAGAAGGACGGCACCGCGTCGAGGGCGTGCGGGCTGTGCGGGGTGAGCATGGTGCGGGCGGCCGTGGCCGCCTGGTCGAGGGCGTCGTTCCAGTGGCCGAGGGCCAGCGGCCGTCCGTCGGCGAGCGGCTGCGGCACCCTGGCGGCGTCCCCCGCGGCGTACACCCCGGGCACGATCCGGCCTTCGGTGTCCAGGGCGCGCAGCCACCGGTCGCAGAGCACGCCTCCCTCGGCGTCCAGCCCGGAGCCGGCCAGCCAGTGGGTGGCCGGTACGGCGCCCAGGGCCAGGACCGCCACGTCCGCGGTCACGGTCGTGCCGTCGCCGAGGACGGCGCCGGTGAGCGCGCCGTCGGGGCCGGAGAGAAGGGTCTCGACGGTGGTGTCCACGCGGAGGTCGACACCGGCCGTCCTGTGCAGGTCCGCGACGAAGGCGCCGACCGCCCTGCCGGCCGCGCGTTCCAGGGGCAGGTGGCCCGCCTCGACGACGGTGACGTCCAGGCCCAGGGCTCGGCCCGCGGCGGCCACCTCGCTCCCCAGGAAGCCCGCGCCGACGACCAGCAGCCTTCTGCCGGGCGTGAGTTCGGCACGAAGGCCGTGGGCGTCGTCGCGGTCGCGCAGGGTGAACACCCGCCGGGGCGGGGTGCCCCGGTCCGGCGGGAGGCGGCGGGCGGCGGCACCGGTCGCGACGAGCAGTCCGTCGTAGGGCAGCGTGGTCCCGTCCGCCAGCGCCACCGTGGCGGCGCGCGGGTCGAGGGCGACGGCCGGACGGCCGAGCAGCCAGCGGGCCCGGATGCCGTCCGGCACCGGGAGGGCCGTGTCCGGCGGGCCGCCGGCCGCCGTGAGGGCCTGCTTGGACAACGGTGGCCGGTCGTACGGGGCGTGGAGCTCGGCGCCCACGACGGTCAGTTCGCCCTCGAAGCCCTCCGCGCGCAGGGTCTGCGCGGCCCGCAGACCGGCCAGGGACGCACCGACGACCACCAGGCGGCGCCGGCCGTGCCCGGTCATGACGCGGGTGCCAGGGTGATGGCGCGGACCGGGCAGGCGGCCGCGGCCTTCTCCACCTGGTCGCGCAGGGCGTCGTCGGCCTCGGGCTCGAACACGAGGTACTCCTCGTCGTCGAACGAGAAGACCTGGGGCGCCGCGAAGACGCACTGTCCGTGGCTTTCGCACAACTTCATGTCCACGGCGACGCGCATCGTGAACTCCCTCGGGATGGTGGGCGGGTGGGGGACGGTGCCGCCGGACCGAGCGGTCAGGCGACGGACGGGTTGAAGCGGGAGTAGGCGGGCTCGGACCAGCGCAGGCCGGACGCCCCGGTGATCTCGCGCACCGCCTCGACGGAGAACTCGACGAGTCGCTGGGCGCCCGGTACGCTCCGGGCCTCCTCCTCGTCCCAGACGGTGCGGGCGGTGCCGCTGAGGTGCAGCGCGGTACCGGTGTCCCAGCCCGGGACGAGGAGGCCGGCCGTCGGGTTGAGGAGGAGGTTGCCCAGGGTCAGGAACATGGCGTTGCCCGTGTAGTCGGGCCAGCGCAGCAGGGTCGGGGAGAGCACCTGGACGAAGCCCGGGTTGCCGCCCCGGTGGGAGGCGTCCGCGTCACCGCGGTCGGAGGCCGTGGCGACGAAGAAGGTGTCGGCCTCGCGCAGCACCCGCTGCTGCCCGCCGGTCAGGGCGGTGGAAGCGGTGACGGTGCGCGCGACGGTGGACTCGCCGGGCCCCAGGAACCGGTGGTCGCGCTTCTGGAGGTACTTCGGGCAGTTGGCGATGACCTGGTCCAGCTCGACCCGCAGGCCGTCCCCGGCCCGAGTCGCGCGTCCGTTGACGCGCATCCTGCGCCGGGTGGCGGGTTCGATGCCGATCATGCCGATCCGGACGGCGGTCCGGTGCGCGCCGGCGAGGGTCTCGTGCAGGGGGTCGCCCGGTTCGGGCAGCGCGTCCACGAGGAGGGTGCGCGGGTCGGGGACCCGGAGGAAGCCGGGCCCCCCGGTCAGCTGGGTGGCCCAGATCCGGCCGGCTCCGTCCGTCCCGCCCACCACCAGCATGGGCTGTGCGGCGAGGAACGCCGCCGCCACGTCGGGCACGGTGTCACCGATGCCGCCCAGGGAGAAGTCCGCCTGGCGTTCCAGGCCGGCTCGTTCCTGTACGGCGCTCTCGCCGCTGTGATACGTGGCCACGGCGTTCCTTTCGGGCAGGTGCGGCCGGGTCTAGAAGAAGCCGCAGGTGGGCGCACCGGCGGTGGGGGCGTCGGCCGGGTCGGCGCCGGTCGGCGCGTAGATCTCCAGCCGGACGCCGTCGGGGTCGTTGAAGAAGATGCCGCCCGAGGTGCCGCTCTCGCCGTGCGGGACGACGCCCTGGTAGGTGAACTCGGCACCCAGCGCGCGCAGCACCTCTTCGGTGGCCCGGACCTCCTCGACGGTGTCCACCTGGAACGAGAGGTGGTGCAGACCGGGGCGGTCGGTCGCGAAGGTGCCGGTGCTCTGCTGCCACAGGGTGACCAGGAGCCGGGAGCCGCGGCCGAGGAACGCCCAGCGGCGGTCGTCCTCCTTGCCCTCGGCGAGGACCTCGAAGTCGAAGACCTCGCGGTAGAAGGCGAGGGAGCGGTCCAGGTCGGTGACGTTCACGCCGACGTGCCCGGTCTGGAGGTTCTGTGCCTTGGTCATCGTCAAACACCTGTGCCTTCGTCGGAGCCACGAGTTGATCTCGTAACCACTGAAAATGACTTTAGGGGTTAGAGAGGAAGCGAGTCAACCGCTCACGGGCGGATGGCTGGTTAGTATCGGAGGGGTAACCGTTTCCGCCTCCGCCGGAAGGACCTCGCCGTGCCGCCCTCCCCCGTGCCCGACCCGCGGCCGCTGACCGGCGAGCCGCTCGCCCTCGACCTGCTCAACACCCGGTGGATCGACGCCGAGGGCTCCCACGACCTGCTGGACCGGCCGGACGGGCTGGCGCTCTGGCTCTCGACCCCGGCCGTACGCGAACACCTCGGCAGCGCCCAGGTGCCCGCCGACCGCGCCGCCCTGGACCACCTGCTCCGCGTGCGCGGGGCCCTGGACGTGCTGGTCGCCACACCCGGACAACCCGATCCGGCAGCCCTGGCGGCGCTCAACGAGGTGCTCGCGTACGGGCGGATCCGGCGGAGCCTGGACACGGACGGGCGCCCCGGGTCGGCCGTCGAGGTGGAGGACGCCTCCTGGTCGCCGGCCTGGCACGCCGCCGAGAGCTGGCTCCGGCTGATGGACGACCGGCCCGACCGGGTGCGCCCCTGCGCCAACGACGAGTGCGTCCTGCACTTCTACGACGTGTCCAAGAACGGCACCCGCCGCTGGTGTTCGATGGCCGGCTGCGGCAACCGGGCCAAGGCACAGCGCCACTACGCCCGCCACCGCACGGCCTGAGGCCGCCCGGCGGAACGCCGCGGCGCCGGGCCCCGTGGTGCGGGGCCCGGCGCCGCGGTCGTCCGGAGCGGTCCTCAGGCGTCGAGCGGGTACTCCGTCCCGGCCGCGCGCTCCCTCAGCTCGGCCCGGCGCACCTTCCCGGACGCCGTGCGCGGCAGGGACGCCACGAACTCCACGGACCGCACCCACTTCTCGGGGGGCAGTTCGGCGCAGGCCCGGCCGAGCAGGTCCCGTGCCGTGGCGGCCGAGGCCGGGCTGCCCGGGGCCAGAATCACGTACGCCTTCGGGGCCCACAGGCCGACCGGGTCGGGCACCGGGACCACGGCCGCGTCGGCCACCGCCGGGTGGCGGCGCAGCGCCTCCTCCAGCTCGCGCGGTGAGATGCGGTGGTCGAAGGACTTGAACATGTCGTCGGCCCGCGCCAGGTAGACGAGGGAACCGTCCGCGTCGCGTACGGCCAGGTCGCCCGTGTGGTAGTAACCGCCGGCCAGGGCCTCCGCCGTACGGGCCGGGTTGCCCACGTACCCCCGCATCACGCCCAGCGGCGCCGTGGACAGGTCCAGGCAGATCTCCCCCGGTGTGCCGTCGGCGACGGGTGTGCCGGACTCCGGGTCGACGAGGACGACGGTGTACCCGGGCAACGGGAAGCCCATGCTGCCGGGCACCGCCGGCCGGCCGGGCGGGTTGCCGATCTGCCCGGTGGTCTCCGTCTGCCCGTATCCGTCGCGCAGCTGGATCCCCCAGTCGCGGGCGACCCGCTCGATCAGGGCCGGCTCCAGCGGCTCGCCCGCCGCGACGGCCTCCCTGAGCGCGGGCGGACGCTCGCCCAGGCCGAGGCCCGCCAGCGCGCGCCACACCGTCGGCGGGGCGCAGAAGGTGGAGACCTGTCGGGTGTGCAGGGCGTCGAGGATCTCGGCGGGGCCCGAGCGGGCGGCGTCCAGGGCGAGCACCGTCGCCTCGGCGTTCCAGGGGACGAAGAGCGAGCTCCAGGCGTGCTTGGCCCAGCCCGGCGCCGAGATGTTCAGGTGGACGTCGCCCGGCTGGACACCGTTCCAGTACATCCCGGACAGGTGGCCGACGGGGTAGCTGGTGTGGGTGTGCTCCACCAGCTTGGGCTTGGAGGTGGTGCCCGAGGTGAAGTACCGGAACAGCGGGTCGTCCGCCCGGGTGGGGCCGTCCGGTTCGAAGACGTCGGACGCCTGCCCGAGGGCGTCGTAGGACAGCCAGCCCTCCGCCTCACCCCCGACCGCGAAGCCGGTCCACCCTCCCGGCAGGCCGGTGAACCGGTCCGTCAGCGCCGCCTCGGCGACGACGTACCGCACCTCGCCCCGGCCGACGCGGTCCGCCAGCTCCGCGGGCGTCGCCGTCGTGTAGGTGGGGATGACGACGGCACCGGTCTTGACGGCGGCCAGCATCGTCTCCCACACCTCCACCCTGTTGCCCAGCATCAGCAGCAGGACGTCACCCCGGCGTACGCCCGCGGCGCGCAGGCCGTTGGCGAGCCGGGCGGAGCGCCGGGACAGTTCGCCGTAGCCGTACAGCTCGTCGGTCTCCGGTCCGCCGGTGCCGACGATCCGCAGGGCGGGACGGTCGGTACGCGTGGCGACGGCGTCGAAGTAGTCGAGCGCCCAGTTGAAGAACTCCGGGCGGGGCCAGTCGAATTCGGCCACCGCCTTCTCCAGGTCGGTGCGGTGCAGCAGCAGGAGGTCCCGCGCGCGCAGGAACTCCCGGGCGGCCACGTGCTCGTGCTCCTCCGTGCTCACGCGGGCTCCCCCTCACGGACGGGCGTGCGGACGGGGGCCGCCGGGCGGCGGGCGGCGGTCGCCTGCCGGGGCAGGCGGACGGGTCCCGCCGGGCGCAGCGCGTCCGCCGCGATCGCGTCGGCGTCCCGGTAGAAGAGGGTGCCGACGCCCGGGCGGCTGCTGCCGACCTGGGTGAACCATCGGGTGTGCTCGGTCGGGATGCCGAGGGCGTACAGGTCGGGCTGGACCCGGCCGGAGGCGTCCACCACGTGGAAGGGGCTGACGGTGACGTCCATGCCGCCGGTCACGTGGCGGTCCCCGTCCGGGCCCTCGATCGCGTAGGCGCGGACCATGCCGTCGTCCACCAGCTGCCGGGTCAGCGGGGAGGTGTCGCGCAGCAGGTCGGGGTTGGGGATACGGGCGTCGATCAGGGTCCGCGCGATCCGCCGGGAGCCGTGGACGCGGGGGGACCCGACCCGGAAGCCGCCGGCTTCCGGCGCTGCCTCGAAGACGGTGTCCGGCCCCGCGACCTCGACGACGCCCTGCGTGATCAGGGCCCTGAGCTGTTCCACCCGTGCCATCGGGGGGCCGGCCGACAGCAGGGCGTTGACGGGGAGGAAGCGGCCGTGGAAGAAGCCGGTGTGCGAGTCGGGCAGCAGCCCGCCGTGGTCGACGGCCTGGCGGACCACGTTGCGGATGTCCCGGAGCACGTCCAGTGCCGCTTTCAACGGGCCGTCGACCGTGCCGAGTTCGGCCGCGGCCAAGTCCTCGTCCATCACCTTCAGCAGGTGGGTGCGGAAGTCCTCCGGCGACTCGAAGACCTCCTGGCCGAACGGACGGGCCAGCGCGTCCAGGTCGACCGGCTCCACGTCGGCCAGCCCCGCCTCCATCAGCAGGGCGCGGCGGTCGCCGCCCTCACGCAGCACCTCGGCGTGCGCCCGGGCGAACTCCTCGGCCGCGGCGGTTCCCAGGGCCCGCCGTACCAGGGTGGTGAGGTGGACGTGGTCGATCTCCGCGCGGAGCAGCGGCAGCACGTCCTGCTCGAAGTCCAGCTGCCCGCTGCCGCTCCGGGCCCGGCGGGCCTCCCGGGCGCGTTCCAGTGCGTCGGCGGTGAGGAAGAGCGCGCGGTGGCTGTAGTGGGGCTCCTTCTGGTTGCGCCCGCGTGCGGGGATCGGCAGACCGCTGCGGGACCCGGCGACGATCCGGGGTTCCCGGCCGCTCGGCCGGTAGCGCAGCACGCCGTCGGGGCCGGTGCGGAACTCGCCGCCCCGGCCCACGGTCAGGGCCAGCATCACGTCGTAGAAGGAGAGTCCGAGGCCCTTGACGCCGACGACGCTCCCGGCGGGTATCTCGTCCTCACCGAGGGGCATGTCCGCCGCGGAGTCACCGCAGAGGTAGCGGGTACCGGGGGTCCGCGCGGCGAAGTCGAGCATCTCGCGTTCGAAGGCGCCCGGGGCGTTGACCGGGTGGCCGGTGGCCAGGACGACGCGGTCGGCCTCCAGCGGCCCCGGGTGGCCGTCGACGCCGAGCCGGTAGCCGCCGCCGGCGGCCGGCCGCAGCGAGGTGACCCGGCCGGTCAGCGGCAGGAGTTCCACATGACCGGGCATCGCGGCCACGACGGTGTCCAGGACGTGGGCGAGGTACTGGCCGTAGCGGACCCGGGGGGCGTAGTCGTCGGGGCCGAGGAGTTCCTCGCCCGCCTCCCGGGCCCGCCGGGCTATCCACTCGCCCAGCGAGGGTCCGGCACCGGGGCGGTCGGGGCCGCCGTCCGGGCCGCCGGAGTACATGGTCACCTGGCTGACCACGGTGTTCATGGTGAACCAGTCGTCCTGGTCGGTGCGCCAGACGCGGCCTGCGCCGATCTCGGTGGCGTCGATCAGGTGGACGCGGACGGGCCGGGGGCTGCCGCCGGCCTGCTCCGCCTCGGCCGCCGTCCGCACGGCGAGCCGTTCCAGCACGGAGATGCCCCGGGGGCCGCTGCCGATGACGGCGATGACGAGGGGGCGCGTATCGGACGGAAATCCGGACACAGCTACTTCCTAACGGGTGAGAAGTGATACGCGACGTGTGGTCAGCTGGACGCCGGGGTGCTCCCGACGGCGTACCGGCGCTCGCCCAGGGCGGCCCGGTCGAAGGATTCCTGGGTGTACGAGAGCATGCCGAGCAGGTCGTCCGCCCGCAGCCGTTCGCGTTCGGTCGCGGGGAGCGCGGGGATCGGCATGGCGCCGGTGGAGTGCCACTGGAGGGCGCCTCGGGCGTCGATGTAGCTGCGGGACCGGTTGGCGTTGTCGGCGTGCAGGCAGTACGGCACGTCCAGCAGTCCGCGCCGGAAGGCGTCGGCCAGGGCCCGCCCGGTGTCCGGGTGCAGCTCCAGGACGGTTTCCACCAGGGTGCGCGCCTCGGCCAGGACACCGAACTCCTGGTCCGCCGGAGCGGTGGCGCCGTTGCAGGCGGCGGCGGCCAGGGCGGCCTCCTCCAGGGCCCGCACGTTGTCCTGGATGGTGGGGATGCGGTGTGCCTCGGCGGGCGTCTTGACGATCATGCGTTCGGTCCCGGTGAGGACCGCCAGGCGGGCGCTGTCCCGCAGCAGTCTCAGCGCGCCTTCGGTGGTCCGCGGGAACACGCCCATGTAGGTGTAGAGGACGACGTGCCAGTCGATGCCGTCGAGGTACTCGCCGGCCAGGGTGCGCAGGGCCAGCAGTGCCTCGACGTCCTGGGCGTGGTGGGTCTGCTGGGCGTAGCTCAGCGACACGCTGCGCAGTCCCCGCTGCCGGAAGAAGACGCCTTCCAGGACGGAGAGCGCGACCAGCAGCCCGGGCGGGCAGAGCTGGCCGAGCATGCAGCCGCCGAAACTCTCCAGGTGGGTGCCCGGCCGGGAGGCGAGCAGTTCGCAGCTGCGGGCCCAGGCGTCGACGGATTCGTCCAGCGGTGTCCTGCTGTACGGCAGGCAGTAGGAGACCGGCCCGCCCTCCGTCGCGTCGAGACCCGCGTCCAGCAGGGCCTGGATGATGTGGTGCGGGTTCGCGGAGCCGTGCCGCACCTGGACCGCGAAGCCGGAGCCGGCGAGCGGGCCGGTCAGTTCCCGTGTCGTGCCGGGGCCGTGGGCCACGATCGGGTAGCCGTTGAGGTCCGTGCCGTCGGCGAGTGCCCGGCGCGCCGACTCGTTGTCGCCGACCCGGGTGTAGCTGTCGATCGTCAGGGTGCCCACCGTCCGGGCGCGGGCCTGCTTCACGGCGTGCAGTCCCTCGCGCATCCGTGGGATGTCGGCGAAGCCCATCCTGGGCTGGACGACGAGTTCGCCGGCCCGCACGCCGGCGGCCACCGCGGCCGCGAACGTGCCCTGCGCCGACGGGGCCGCCGGTGCGCCCGGACGGCGCTGTACGGAGTGCTCCCCCATGGTCACCGGGCTCCGGACGCGGTGAGCTGGGGCCGTGCGGACCGGGCGAGGTAGCTGCGGAACTCGGTGACCGAGGAGGTGTCCTCGAAGACGGCGTCGAAGCCGGCCTCGACGAGTCCGGGTGCGCAGGGCTCCGCGTCGGGGCCGCGGACCCCGAGCTTCCCGCCGATCACCACGCGCAGGTCGCGCAGGTCGGGGTGGCTGCGCAGCCGCCGCACGGCACGCGCGCCGTCCAGGGCCCCGTGTCCGTTGACGCTGCTGATGACGACGAGGTCGGGGCGGACCCGCCGGCATTCCTCGATGAGGAGTTCGTCCGGGACGCAAGAGCCGATGTTCGTCACCTCGTGGCCCATCTCCTCGATGAGGAGCTGGAGGAAGACGAGGTTCCAGGTGTGCGAGTCGGAGGAGACGCTGGAGACCAGGACCCTGCGGCCGCCGCGCTCGATGGCGGCGTCCGGCCCGTTCACCGGTTCCGCCGGAGTCTGGCCGTGCGGGTTCTGGAGGCTGTACGTGGACAAGGAACCGCTCTCTTCGGGTCGGCAGGATGACATGCGGAGCCGGGCGGGAAGCCCGCGGTACGACGTGGTGCGGTGCGGTGCGGTGCGCGGTACGGCGGTGCGCTGTGGTGCGGTACGCAGTGGTGCGGTGCGGGCGGAGCGTGTTCGCGGCGGGGGGACGCGCGCGCCTGCCCGCACCGGTCAGGGGGCGGCGGTGACGCCGACGGGGCGGAGCGGCTTCTGGGGGGTTCGCGCGGCGGCGGGCGCGGTGCGGATCGCCAGTACGGTGCAGCCCGTGCGGCTGGACATCTGGTGTTCGGTGCCGGGGCCCTCGACGACGAGGTCACCCTTCACGTACGAGATGCCGTCGCTGTGGTCGAGGACCCCGTCCAGGACCAGCATCAACTCGTGGCCCAGGTGCTCGTGGAAGTCTCCGTGCGCACCCGGCGGGAAGCGCAGGAGCAGGCCGACGGAGTCCTCGCCCTTCGCCTCGTCGGGAGCCCACAGCACGTGGTGCTCGACGCCGGTGCGGCCGGGCTCGGACCAGGTGACCCAGTTCAGGTCGTCCAGTTCGAAGCCGCTGCGAAAGACATTCGGAATGTAGGCGATGTCGGACACATTCCCACCTCTCAAAGGTTTATCTTGCATCTCCGTGAGAAGGCTATGCAGGACGGTGCCGATCCGATCCGCACCGAATGCGATGGGCGGTATCGCTTTTTTCGATGGGCCTGTTTCCCCGGCACCGGGGCCGGCGCCGGAAAAGCCGAAGGGGCGGGCGGATGGGATACGGTCACCCGTTATCCACCCGCCCGCCCCTTCGGCGTGCACGGCCCGGTCAGGCCGGTTGCGCCTCCAGCCGCCTGCCGACCCTGGCCGCCACGTCGCAGAAGGCGGACACCGCCGCCGTCGAGAGCTCGCGCCCGGCCCACAGCGCGCGGACACCGAGCCGCACGCGGGGCAGGCCGGGGATGACGGCGAGCCCGCTGCCCTCTCCCTCCGCCCGCACCGACTCGGCGGGCAGCATCGCGATCCCGTACCCGACGCGCGCCAACTCCCTCGCCCCGCTCACCGAGCCGGCCTCGATGACCTGCGGTTCGATGCCGTAGATCTCGCGGAGCGCGGTCACCATCACCTGGTGCGAGGAGCAGTCGGGGTCGACCGCGAGCACCTTCACCTGCGAGAGTGCCCGTGCCCGGTCCGCGCTCCGGGACAGCTCCAGCGATCCGACCGGCACCACTTCCAGATGCGGCAGTTCCTCGACCACCAGTCCGGCGGGTAAGTCCCCGGCGCAGGCGAAGTCCCCGTGCACCAGCGCCAGGTCCACCTCGTTGGCCTGGACGGCCCGGGCGGCGTTGCTGATGACGAGCTGACGGGGCGACACCTGCACCTTCGGGTACCGGTACCGGCAGTCCTGCACCAGGGCTCCGACCCGGGTCTCCAGGAGGAGCGCGGACGCCCCGACGGTCGCCCGCCCCTCCAGTTCACCGGACGGCTTGAGGGCGTTGGACATCTCGTCGACCACATGGAAGATACGGTTCGCGTATTCATGGAATATCTCTCCCGCAGGCGTCAGCCGGACGCCGTGCGGCAATCTCTGCACCAACTGCATACCGATACGCGTTTCCAGCGACCGAATATGCGAGGTGACACTGGACTGTGCGTACCCGAGGCTGCGTGCGGCCTTCGTCAAGCTGCCCAGCCTGGCGACTTCGCGGAAAGTTCTCAACTGATACAGCGCAAGATCCAATGTCATTTTCTCCCCCACAGAAAAAACGGCGTCGTACGGTAACCGGCTCCCGGCACGGTGTGGGGGCACCACTCTTCGCACGCCCCCCAGGCCGAGGAACCCCCGCTCCTCGATGGAGCGGGCCCCTTCGGACCTCTACTCCGCTAGCCTGGCCAGACTAACGGACCAGAGGCATACATCCCGTTAGCTAGATCCTGCCACGGGGCATGTGCCTCGAACAAGCGCCACCTCTCTCCCGTCCGAGGGCCAAGATGACGATGACTCAGACCGACGCGTTCCCCACCCCCCGGGACGTCCCGCCGCTGAACGGCGAGCCGTTGCCGCTGGAGTTCCTCAACACCGTCTTCCCGGTGCGCGGTGAGCTCCACGACGGTTTCCGGTCACCCGAGCTGCTCATCTGGTGGCTGCGCTCCTGTCGCGCCCTGTTCACCACCCCGATCGACGACTGCTCCCTCGGAGCCGTCGACGAGGCCGACGTGCTGGGCTTCACCTTGCTCAGGGACGCCGGCCGGCGCCTGGTCGACTCCTACGTGCGGTGCGGCGAGCCGGACCCGTGGGACGTCGCACAGGTCAACCGGGCGGCCGCCATGAGCCGTTCGCTGCCGTTGCTGCACTGGGCCCCGGGGGAGCGGCCGACCGTGAGGCACTGGTGCGCGGCGACGCCCCTGGTCGCCGCGCAGGCCGAGGTCGCCCACGCCCTCATCGAGCTGCTGGCCGGCTCCTCCGGCGTGGAGCCGGCACCGTGCACCGCGCCGGGGTGCGTCTTCTTCTTCGACCGCGGACGCTCCCGGAGGCAGTGGTGTTCGACAGGGTGCGGCAACAGGGCGCGCGCCGCCCGGCACTACGCCCGGCACCACCCCGCGGAGCACCATCCACGATCCGGTGGACCGAGTGACCATCTAACGACATCAGCATCAACAGGCCGTTAGGGAAACATGGACATCGCATGAAACCCGTGGACGCCCCGGGCCATCAGGATTCCCGATGGCTGGCATCTGGGGAGCCGTCGGTGACCGGGGGCGGCGGCGCCGTACGTTTCTCGGCGAAGAAGGCATCGCCGAGGTGACGACGCGTCAGAAGCGTCACCGGGCGCCGACAGACAGGGATCTCATCTCATGCTCCGCTCCATACGCAAGGGCAGGACTCTGCGCGTGGCCGTGGCCGGCCTGTCCCTCGCGGGCGTCGCCACGCTGGCCCCCTCCGTGCCCGCGGCGGCCGAGGTCACGCCCCCCGCCGGCGAGACCTCCGTGCCCTCCACGGCACGCGGCTCGCAGGACCACGTCCTGTACTGGAACACCGTGCTGCTGGACGTGTTCCGCAAGACCGGCGGGACGCCCGGACCGCTCACCCGCGGTGGTGCGATCCTCGACCTCTCGATCTACGACACCGTCAACTCCATCCGCACCATCGGCAAGCCGTACCTCACCAAGGACGCCTCCGCGGCCGGCGCCTACGGATCCCTGAACACGGCCATCGACCACGCCGCGTACACCGCGCTGCGCGGCGCCTTCCCCGCCTACCCGGCCGCCGACCTCGACGCCAGGCTGAAGACCGCCCTGGCCCTCCCCGACGTCGGCAACTCGTCCCAGCGGGCGTTCGGCCGCGACCTCGGGACCAGGGTCGCCACGGCCCTGCTGGCCCACCGGACGGGCGACGGCTCGGACGACACCACGCCGTACGTCGCGACCGCCGCCCCCGGCCACTGGCAGCCGGCCCCGGGCAAGCCCGCGGGCGCGCCCAACTGGGGCAAGGTGAAGCCCTTCGCCATCTCCTCCGGCAGCGCGTTCCGGCCGGGCCCCATCGGCGGCTTCGCCACGCCCGAGGCGCTCCTGAAGAGCCCCGAGTACGCCGCGCAGGTCAACGAGATCAAGCGGATCGGCGGGAAGAACTCCACCGCCCGCACGGCCGACCAGACGCAGCTGGCCCACTTCTGGGCCAACGACATCGACGGCACGTACAAGCCGGTCGGCCAGCAGTACGAGCACACGGCCGTGATCTTCCGCAAGTACCGCCCGTACGGCAGTTCCTTCGAGAGCGCCAAGCTCTTCGGCCTGACGTCCGCCGCACTCGCCGACGCGGCGATCGCGATCTGGGACTCCAAGTACGCCACCGACTGGGACGTGTGGCGCCCGGTGGACGCCATCACCCGCGCGAACGAAGTCCCCAACGCGGGCATCGTCGCCGACCCGGCCTGGCAGCCCGAGGAGCAGGACCTGGCGGGCAACAGCTTCAGCCCCAACTTCCCCACCTACGTCTCCGGGCACTCCGGGGTGGGCGCCGCCTGGGCCGGCATCGTGCGCAACTACTTCGGCACGGACAAGCTCTCCTTCACCGGCGGCACCGACGACCCGCTGGCCCGGGGCGTCACCCGCTCCTTCCCGAGCCTGAGCGCCGCGGCCCAGGAGAAGGCCGACAGCCGCAAGTACATCGGCGTGCACTTCGAGTGGGACAACGCCGCCGCGCTGAAGCTGGGTTACGACCTCTCCGACGAGGTGTACCGCACCATCCTGAACTGACCCGCGGCGCCCCGTCCGCGGCAGGTGTCAGCCGTCGCTCGCCCGTGAGCGGCGGCTGTGCCGTGAGACCCGTACGCGGTTGCCGCACCCGACCGTGCACCAGGCACGGCGGGCATGCCTCCGGACGAAGTACAGGATGCATCCGGGCGCTTCGCAGGCCCGCAGTCTCCCGGCGTCCGGTCCGCCGAAGAGCTCCACCGCCGCGCCGGCCGTCGCGCCGAGCGCCACCAGGAACGGGTCCGGCTCCGGGCACCGGTCCACCACGCACAGGACCCCGCCCTCCGGCCCTCCTTCGGCGGCCCTCAGCTCACGCCACCGCGCGGCCCTCCCCGCCACCTCGTTCACCACGGCCAGGTCCGCCGGGTCCGGGGGGCGGCCGGCGGTGAGCGCGGACGCCAGCGACCTCAGCGCCCTGCGCAGCGCCAGGAACGCCTCCAGGTGGTCCCGGCCCGGCCGGTCGAAGGCCCCGATCTCCGCCGTCGCCCGGGCGGGGAGGACGTCCCGGTGCGACACGAGCCACTCCCGCAGGTCCCCGGGGGTGGAGAGCGCGTCCACCAGGTGCCCCCGCACTCCGCCCCTGATGTACGTGGTGTTGACCAGGTCCAAGGCCAACGGCTCCCCCGTCAGAGGGAGTTCGTCGATGGGCGACCGGCCGCGCCGCCGGTCCGTCTGCTCGCTCATGCACCCATCCTGCCGTCTCGATTTCGCCGCCATAAGCTAATGGATGTGCGTAGGATGCAGCCATTAGCTCATGCGCCCGCCGCTCCCGCACCCCCGGTGCGCGCATTCCCGGCTCATCCCGTTCCCATGGAAGGAACTTCCGTGTCCGACACGCAGGTGTCCGAGCTCCCCTCGCAGCGCCGCCTCAGCTCCGTCCTGACGAGCAAGGCCCCGGCCCGCCCCGCGTTCCCCGTCGTCTCGGTGGCCACGCTCGGCGGTGTCACGGCCCTCGTCGCCCTGGTGGCCCTCGGCGTCCTCCTCGACCAGACGGTCCTCATCCCGCCGCTCGCCGCGAGTGCCGCCCTGGTCTTCGCCGCCCCGGCGCTCCCCCTGGCGCAGCCCCGCAGCGTCATCGGCGGTCAGCTGGTCTCGGCCGTCGTCGGCTTCGTGTGCCTGGCCGTCGGCGGCAGCTCGGTGTGGACCTCCGCGGTCGCCGGCGGTCTGGCGATCGGCGCGATGGCCCTGGCGAGGACGCCCCACTCCCCGGCGGCGGCGACCGCCGTCATCGTGGTCGTCACCCAGCCCTCCACGGTGCTCTTCCTGCTCCTGCTGCTCCTGGCCACCGCGGTGATCGTCGGCGTCGGCATCCTCGCCGGCCGTAGCGGCAGGACCCCCCGCTACCCCGCCTACTGGTGGTAGACCGGCGATGACCAGCCGTTACGCACAGCTGCTGTTCACGCCGCCGGTCCAGGCGCACCAGGAGGAACAGGGCAGCCGGCGCAACTACGCCGCGATGGCCGAAGGGCCCGCGGAGGCCGACCGCCTGACCCCCTCGGAGGCCGCGTTCATCTCCCGGGCCGGCAGCTTCTACCTGGCCAGCACCGGTTCGACGGGCTGGCCCTACGTGCAGCACCGGGGCGGTCCACCGGGTTTCCTGAGGGTCCTGGACGAGCGGACCCTGGGGTTCGCGGACTACCGGGGCAACAAGCAGTACATCACCACCGGGAACCTGGACACCGACGACCGGGTCTCCCTGCTGCTGATGGACTACCCCGCGCGCAGGCGGCTGAAGATCCTCGGGCGCGCCCGGGCCGGCACCCCGGACGAGTGGCCCGCCTCGGCCGGGCCACTCGTCCCCGACGACTACCGGGCCGCGCCCGAGCGGGTCCTGTTCGTCACGGTGGAGGCCTACGACTGGAACTGCCCCCAGCACATCCAGCCGCGCTACACCCTCACCGAGCTGGAGGAGGCGCTGAAGCCGGTACGGCAGCGGATCGCCGAGCTGGAGCGGGAGAACTCCCGGCTGCTGGCGGCCGCACGGGCGAGCGGGCAGCAGACACCGTGAGCGCGGGGGACGCCGGCCGCACCCCGGTGGGGCCCGCCACCGGACCCGCCACCGCCGGGGGGCCGCGACATCCCGGGCTGCTGCGGCACCCCGGGATGCTGCGGGCCTTCCCCGGCGGGCGGGCCACGCTCGGCCTCATCGCCCCACTGGAGTCGTTCACCGGGGACGTGCCGTCCATGGCCGGTCACCTCCGGCTGGCCCGGACGGCCGAGGACCTGGGATTCTCTACGCTGTGGCTGCGCGACGTGCCCCTGCTCGTGCCCGGCGAGGGGGACGGCGGCCAGCTCTTCGACCCCTGGGTCTGCCTCGGGGCGCTCTCGGTGGCGACCCGGCACCTCGCCCTCGGCACGGCGAGCACCGTGCTGCCGTTGCGTCACCCGGTCCACGTGGCCAAGGCCGCGAACTCCGTGGACGTGCTCTCGGGCGGCCGGATGCTCCTCGGCGTCGCCCGCGGCGACCGCCCTGGGGAGGTGCCCGCCTTCGGCCTCGACCCGGCCGGCCTCGCGGACGGGCTGCGGCACGGGTGGGAGTACGTACGCCACCTCACCGAGCCGGGCCCGCCCGGATTCCTCTCCCCGCTCGGCAGGGTGCCGCCCGGATCCGCTCTGCTGCCCCCGCCCGCCCGCGGCCGGCTCCCGATGCTGATGACCGGCCGCGGCGGGCAGCCCCTGGAGTGGACGGCACGGCACGCGGACGGCTGGCTGTACACGGCGCTGGAGCCGGAGCGGCAGCGGGCCAACACCGCCCGCTGGCGCCGGCTGACCGGCGAGGCGGGCTCCCCCGGTTACAAGCCGTACGCGCAGGCGGGTTACCTCGTACTCGACGAGGACCCGTACGCGTCGCCGCGCCCGCTGGCGCAGGGCTGGGCGATGGGGCGGGAACCCCTGCTGGACCTCTTCAAGACCTACGAGGCCGCCGGTGTCGACCAGCTGATGGTCAACCTCCGGCACAACACCCGCCCCGCGCTGGAGGTGATGGAGGAGCTGGCGGCCTGTCTGCTGCCGCACTTCCCCGCCGGCGAGGTCCCGTCCGAGGGGTAGGGGCCGCCGGCCGCCGTCATCGCGGGCCCGGCCGGGCCGCCGGCCTACTCGCTGCCGGCGAGGTCGACGCTCGCGGCGATCGGGAGGTGGTCGCTGTCCGTCGCGGGGAGGGTCCAGGAGGAGACGGGCTCGACGCCCTTGACCATGATCTGGTCGATCCGTGCCATCGGGAACGACGCGGGCCAGCTGAACCCGAACCCGTCGCCCGCCGCACCCTGGGTGGAGCGCATCTGGGCGGTGACGGCGTTGAGCGAGCGGTCGTTCATCGTGCCGTTGAGGTCGCCGAGCAGGACCACCCTGGCGAGCGGCTCGCCGGCGATCGCCTCGCCCAGCGCGTCGGCGCTCTTGTCCCGCTGGTTGGCCGTGAAGCCCGCGTTCAGCTTGACCCGTACGGAGGGCAGGTGCGCCACGTACACGGCGACGGGCCCGTCGGGCGTGGTCACCGTGACACGCATCGCCCGGGTCCACCCCAGCTTGATGTCGACGGGGCGGGAGTCGCTCAGCGGATAGGTGCTCCACAGTCCGACGGTGCCCTGCACCGAGTGGTGCGGGTAGCGGCCGGCGAGTGCGTCCTCGTACGCCGCCACCTTGCCGGCGGGCAGTTCCTGGAGGGCGACGACGTCCGCGCCGGACCCCGCGACCTGCTGGGCGGTCCCCGCCGGATCCGGGTTGCCCGCGTTGACGTTGTGCGTCGCGACGGTGAAGTCGCCCCCGGTGCCCGACTTGTCGGCGAACAGCAGCCCGCCGAAGAGGTTGAGCCAGACGGCGACCGGCAGGAGCAACGCGACCAGGGCGGTCGCCGAACGCCTGACCAGGCCCAGGACCAGGAGCACCGGCACCAGGAGGCCGAACCAGGGCAGGAACGTCTCGACGAGGCTGCCCGTGTTGCCGATCGTGTTCGGGATCTCCGCGTGGAAGACCATCACGAGCGTCAGCAGGACCGAGCAGAGCGCGAGGACGATGCCGCGCCGCCACAGGCCCGTGTCGGCCGCGAGTCTGCGCCGCAGGTCCCCGAGGCGGGATCCGGGCCGCCGGGGGCCCGTACCGGCGTTCTCGGTGTCCGCCCTGTACGCCTGCACCATTGCGCTGTCCTCACTGCCTTGCCGTACACATCGCCGCGCCTCACGACCCTAGGCGATGGACGACGCCGTTCCTGCCGTCGACGACGGCCGTACCGACATCAGGACGTCGTCGGCCGTGTCGCGGGTTCCGGGCGGACGGCGGTCACGGGACCTTGTTACGAGACGCTCACACAGCTGTCGCCGCCGCCTTCTCGGGCCTGACCTGGGCTTTCGGCGCGAGTCCCTCCAGCAGGGTCTGGATGACGCGCTGGGCGAGGTCCTCCGGCAGGGGTGCGTCGGGGCGGTGGACCGTGCGCACGAGCATCGGGCCGAGGAAGAGGTCGTCCATCAGTTCCACGTCGAGGTCCCCACGGAGCTCCCCCGCGTCCACCGCGCGCCGCACCGCGGCCAGCATCGCGACCCGGCGTGGCCCGATCACGGTGCGGTGGTACTCGGCCCAGAGCCTGGGGTGGCTCTTCATCTGCGCGAACACGTTGTGCAGGAGGACGGAGGAGCGCTGGGCCAGCCCGCGGGTCCGCATCGACTCCAGCAGTTCGCGCAGGTCCGCGAGGCCGGCCGTGCCCGAGACGGTGGGGTCCGCCGGCTCGATCTCGCGCAGGACGTCGACGAACAGCGCCTCCTTGCCGCTCCAGCGGCGGTAGATCGTGGCCTTGCCGACACCCGCCGTCCGGGCGATGCGCTCGATGGACAGGCCGGCCAGCGGTTCGCCGGCCTCCAGCAGCTCCACGACGGCGTCCAGGATCGCCCGCTCGGCGGCGGCGCTGCGGGGGCGGCCGCGGCGGGGTCCGGGGCCGCCGTCACCGGCCGGGGGATCCGGTTGGTCCTGTGCCGCCTGCACGTGGTCACCTCTCGCCGTACGTGTGCGCTCCCGGTGAGCGCCGCTCACCGTTCACCTCGTCGTCCGCTGATTCTGGCCGACCGGCGGGGTGCGGGGCGAGCGGCCCGTACCGGGAGCGCCGGGCCCCGCCCCCTCAGCCCTCCGAGGGGCCCGTCCCGGCCCGGGCCGGGACGGGCTCCGCCCGGCCGGGGCCCTGCTCGCCGCCGGTCCTGCCGGGCAGGAACAGGGCCACCACCACGGCGCCGACCAGGGCGACCGCAGCCGAGCCCAGGGCCGTCACGTGCATCGCCCCGATGAACGCGTCGTCGGCCGCCGCGATCAGCGGCCTGCCCGCCGGACCGAGCTTCGCCGCCACGCCGAGCGTCGCCTCGATCGACTCTCCGGCGACGTCTCTGGCCCCGGCCGGGACAGCGTCCAGGTGACCCTCGATGTCACCCCGGTAGACCGTCGAGAGCACCGAGCCGAGCACGGCGATACCGAGCGCCCCGCCGACCTGGCGGAAGGTGTTGTTGATGGCCGAGCCGGAGCCGGCCCGTTCGCGGGGCAGTGCCTGCATCACGGTGACGGTGACGGGCGGCATGATGTGCGCCATGCCCGTCCCCTGGACGAAGAAGACGACACACAGCACCCAGACGGGCGTGTCGGCGTCGAACAGGGCGAAGGCCGCGAGGCCGCCCGCGACCAGCAGCATGCCGGCGGTGCAGACCGCGCGGGCACCGAACCGGTCCACGACCAGCCGGGCCCGCGGCGCGAAGATCATCTGTGCGGCGGCGAGCGGCAGGATCAGCAGCCCGGACTGGAGGGCGGTGTAGCCGCGCACGCTCTGCAGGTAGAAGGCGGAGAAGAACGTGACGCCCATCAGCGCGAAGAACACCAGCGCGATGGCGGCCACGGCGGCGGAGAACGCCGGCGTGCGGAAGTACGAGATGTCGATGGAGGGGTGGCTGCTGCGCTTCTCGTGCCAGACGAAGGCCGCCAGCACCAGCAGGCCCCCGAGCAGCGGCGCCAGGACGGTGAGATCGGTGAAGGAGGCGAGTTCCCCGCCCCGGATGATGCCGTACACGAGCAGGACCAGGCCGACGATGGACAGGACGACGCCCAGCGGGTCGACGCGGCCCGGGTCCGGGTCCCGGGAGTCCGGGACGAGGAGGATCATGGCGATCAGCGCGAGGACGACGACCGGGACGTTGACCAGGAAGATCGAGCCCCACCAGAAGTGCTCCAGGAGCACTCCGCCGGTGATCGGGCCGATCGCGATGCCGAGCCCGACTCCGCCGGCCCAGATGCCGATGGCCTTGGGCTGTTCGTCGCGCTCGAAGACGTTCATCAGGACGGCGAGGGTGGCGGGCATCACGAACGCCGCGCCGAAGCCCATCAGCGCACGCCAGGTGATGAGTTGGCCGGGCGAGGTCGAGAGCGCGGCGAGTGCCGATCCGGCGCCGAAGACGAGGATGCCGGCCAGGAGGACCTTCTTGCGGCCGATGCGGTCGCCGAGCAGCCCGGCGGTGAAGAGGAGGCCGGCGAAGACCAGTGTGTAGGAGTTGATCGACCACTCGAGCTCGCTCTGGGTGGCGCCGATGCCGGTCGGCGCCGGGCTGGCGATCGTCTTGACCGCCACGTTCAGGATCGAGTTGTCCAGGACGACGATGAGCAGGCCGAACATGAGGACGGCGAGGATCGCCCAGCGGCGGCGGTGGACCGCCTCCGGGACGCGGGGCGCGGCGGCAGGGGCGCCGGACGGTATGGACATGCGATCACCCTAAGGCAATTCCGATACGGAACCGTCTCGTATTGGAAAGTCTTTACCGGCTGGACGGACGGGGTTCACGTAGGGCGGAGGGGGCCGGCGCACAGCCGTCCGGCCCGCGCGGCGTACCGCACGCCACGCGCGCGGCACCGTCCGGGAGGCACCGGGGCGGAACCCCTCCGGGGGCCCACTTCCCGGGAACGCTCCCGGGATGCCACCATGGAAGGGATCCGGGGACGCCGTCAGGGTGCCTCGAGATGACGAAGGAGCCGTTGGCCATGTCGCTGCAGGCTGCGCAGAACCAGTCCGCCACACCTCCCGCAGGTCCCTCCCCCGCCGCCGGCAAGGCGCTGTACGGGGGAAAGAGCACCCGCCGCATCACCGTCCACGACATCGCCGCCGCGACCGAGCGGGGCGAGAAGTGGCCCATGCTGACCGCCTACGACGCGATGACCGCGTCCGTCTTCGACGAGGCCGGCATCCCGGTCATGCTCGTCGGCGACTCCATGGGCAACTGCCACCTCGGCTACGAGACCACCGTGCCCGTCACGATGGACGAGATGACCATGCTCTCCGCCGCCGTCGTACGGGGCACCAAGCGGGCCATGGTCGTCGCCGACCTGCCCTTCGGCGCGTATCAGGAGGGCCCGGTCCAGGCCCTGCGCAACGCCACCCGGCTGATCAAGGACGCCGGTGTGGGGGCCGTCAAGCTGGAGGGCGGCGAGCGCTCGCACGAACAGATCCGGCTGCTCGTCGAGGCCGGCATCCCGGTCATGGGCCACATCGGCCTGACCCCGCAGTCCGTCAACGCCATGGGCTACCGGGTGCAGGGCCGCGGCGAGGAGGCCGCGCAGCAGCTGCTGCGCGACGCGAAGGCGGTGCAGGACGCGGGCGCGTTCGCCGTCGTCCTCGAACTCGTGCCGGCCGAGCTGGCCGCCGAGGTCACCCGCATCCTGCACATCCCGACCGTCGGCATCGGCGCGGGCCCCGACACGGACGCCCAGGTGCTGGTCTGGACGGACATGGCCGGGCTGACCGGCGGCAAGGTGCCGCGGTTCACCAAGCAGTACGCGGACATGCGCCGGATGCTGGGTGACGCGGCGAAGGAGTTCGCCGACGAGGTCGTCGGCGGCACCTTCCCGCAGCCGGAGCACACCTTCCACTGACGTCCCACCGACCACTGCCGCACCACCGACAGCCCGCCGACTTCCCCCATCGGCGGGCTGTCGGCCGTGCGGGGGCGGTGTCAGCGATCTGTCGGTGCGCTGTCGGTGGCGGCTGGTCCCATGGTGGGCATGACGCGAATCGACAGGAACCCCAGGAACGGCGCGAACGCCGTCGAGGTACGGGGGCTGGTCAAGCACTACGGCGAGACCAAAGCACTGGACGGCGTGGACCTCGACGTGCGCGAGGGCACCGTCCTCGGCGTGCTCGGCCCCAACGGCGCCGGCAAGACCACCCTCGTGCGCTGCCTCTCCACCCTCATCGTGCCGGACGCCGGACACGCCGTCGTCGCCGGCTACGACGTGGTGAAGCAGCCCCGGCAGCTGCGCCGCACCATCGGCCTGACCGGCCAGTACGCCTCGGTCGACGAGAAGCTGTCCGGCTGGGAGAACCTCTACATGATCGGGCGGCTGCTCGACCTGCCGCGCAAGAAGGCCCGCTCCCGCGCCGACGAGCTGCTGGAGCGCTTCTCGCTCACCGACGCGGCGAGGAAGGCCGCGATGGAGTACTCCGGCGGAATGCGGCGCAGGCTGGACCTGGCCGCGTCCATGATCGGCAGCCCGGCGGTCCTCTACCTCGACGAGCCGACGACGGGGCTCGACCCCAGGACCCGCAACGAGGTCTGGGACGAGGTGCAGCGCATGGTCGCGGAGGGGGCGACCGTGCTGCTCACCACGCAGTACATGGAGGAGGCCGAACAGCTCGCCAGTGAGCTGACGGTCATCGACCACGGCAGGATCATCGCCCGGGGCGGTGTCGACGAGCTCAAGGCCAAGGTCGGCGGCCGCACCCTGCAGATCAGGCCCTCGGACCCGGCCGAACTCGCCGCCATGGCGCAGGCGCTGCGGGAGGCCGGTCTCGACGGCGTCGCGGGCGCCCAGGCCGTGCCGGACGAGGGGCTCCTGTACGTACCGATCCTCAGCGACGAGCAGCTGACCGCGGTGATCGGCCTGCTCGGCACCCGGGGCTTCTCGCTCGCCCACGTCTCCACCGCACTGCCCAGCCTGGACGAGGTGTTCCTCGCCATCACGGGCGACAAGGCCACCGTCACCGACACGACCCCCCAGGAGGTCGCGGCATGAGCACGACGACTCTGACGCCCGCCCCCACCGACGCGGCCGCGTCCGCCCCGGCCAGGAAGCTCCACGACGAGGGCAGGATCGGGGTGCGGAACAACCTGCGCCACATCGGGGCGCTGGTGCGGCGCAACCTGCTCCAGATCAAGAAGGATCCGGAGTCGATGTTCGACGCGCTCCTGATGCCCGTCATCTTCACGCTGCTGTTCGTGTACGTCTTCGGCGGATCGGTCGGCGGCAGCATGGGCGGCGGCCGGCAGGAGTACCTCAACTACCTGATCCCCGGCCTGATGGCGATGATGGGCATGAACATCGCCATGGCGGTCGGCTCCGGCGTCAACGACGACTTCCGCAAGGGGGTCATGGACCGGTTCCGCACGATGCCGATCGCCCGCTCCTCGGTGCTGATCGCGAAGATAGTGGTCGAGCTGGGCCGGATGATGGTCGCGACGCTCATCCTCCTGGCCATGGGCTTCGCGCTCGGCATGGAGCTCCAGGAGTCGGTGCTCGGGCTGGTCGGGGCGATCGCCCTGTCGGCCGCGTTCGGTGCGGCCATCATGTGGATCTTCATCCTCCTCGGACTGACCATGAAGACGGCCCAGGCCGTGCAGGGGATGGGGATGCTCGTGCTGATGCCGCTCCAGTTCGGCTCGTCCATCTTCGCGCCGACGCAGACGATGCCCGGCTGGCTCCAGACCTTCACCGACTACAACCCGCTGTCCAACCTGGCCGACGCCGCCCGCGCCCTGATGATGGGCGGCCCGCTCGCCCACTCGGTCTGGGTCACGCTCGGCTGGACCGTGGCCATCACCGCGGTGACGGCCCCCCTCGCGGTGTCCAGGTTCCGCAAGAAGTCCTGACGGACCAGGCAGGCGCCGGGGCCCGCCGT
>NZ_JBEXWB010000059.1:0-24640 GCF_040629645.1 Streptomyces sp. NPDC005899
GCCGCCCGCGGCTTCCGGGTCGGCGGTGGGGCCGTTCGGCGGCGGTCGGCATGACGTGCGACGATGTGCGGCATGTCGCAGTCGCCCCCCGATCGGAGTAGCGCACCGCCGCCTCCCCGTCCCGACGCCTCCATGTCGCTGTTGACCACCGTCATGGAACACAGCCTGGACGAGGGGTACGCCGAGGCGTCGGCGCGCCGCAGGGCCGACGGTACCGCGGGCCTGCCCCGCACCCTCACCTCCAGACTGGGCCTGGCGGCCTGCTTGGTGCTCGCCGCACTCGTGGTGACCCTCGGTGCCGCCGAGGCGCGCGTCGCCGCGCCCGTCGTGGCCAAGGAGCGCGAGGAACTCATCGACCGCGTCAACGCCGAGACGTCCACCGCGGACACGCTCGAGGCCGAGGTCGAGGAACTGCGCAAGGACGTCGGGGAACGCCAGCGCAAGGCGCTGGAACAGCACGGTGGCGACCGGGGCGGGCTGGTCGCCCTGCTCTCCGGGGCGACCGCGGTCCAGGGACCCGGGATCAAGCTGGTCGTCGACGACGCCGAGGACACCGACCAAGGTGGCGGCGGGCCCCGGGAGTCGACGGGCTTCGCCGACACCGGGCGGGTGCGTGACCGGGACCTGCAACGGGTCGTCAACGGCCTGTGGCAGTCCGGCGCCGAGGCCGTGGCCATCAACGGGCAGCGGCTGACGGCCCTGTCGGCCATCCGTGCTGCGGGCGACGCCATACTGGTCGACAACAGGCCGCTCGTACCGCCCTACACGGTGCTCGCGGTGGGCGACGGCCCGAAGCTCGCCTCCGCCTTCCGGGACAGCGCGGACGGCCGGTACCTGCAGGCGCTGCACGAGAGCTTCGACATCCGTACCAGCATCTCCGAACAGGAGAAGGTGCGCCTGCCGGCCGCGCCGAGCCTGATCGTACGCACAGCCGAGCCGCAGACCGCCGAGACGGGCCGTGGGGCGGCAGACACAGGGAAGGGCACATCGTGATCGCCGTACTGGGCCTCGTCGTGGGCGTCGTGGTCGGACTGCTGGTCCGGCCCGAGGTGCCGGCGGTGGTCGAGCCGTACCTCCCGATCGCCGTCGTGGCCGCGCTGGACGCGGTCTTCGGAGGGCTGCGGGCCATGCTCGACGGAATCTTCGTGGACAAGGTGTTCGTGGTGTCGTTCCTCTCGAACGTCGTCGTGGCGGCGCTCATCGTGTTCCTGGGCGACAAACTCGGTGTCGGAGCGCAGCTCTCCACCGGCGTGGTGGTCGTCCTCGGGATCCGCATCTTCTCCAACGCCGCGGCCATCCGCCGGCACGTCTTCCGGGCGTGAGGCCGATGAACGAAGAAGGCAACCCGAGGCGCGCGGCGCACGGCGGCGCGCTGCCGCCCGAGGCCCCCGCCCCCGTGCCGCCCGCTCCCCGGCCGGAGCCGCCGGAGGAGTCCGGACGCCGCAGGCTGCTGGCCGGGCTCTGGCCCCCCAGGGTCAGCCGCGCCCAACTCGTGGTGGCGCTCCTCCTGTTCGTCCTGGGTCTGGGCCTGGCGATCCAGGTCAGGTCGAACAGCGACAACAGCGCCCTGCGCGGCGCCCGGCAGGAGGACCTGGTCCGCATCCTCGACGAGCTCGACAACAGGACCCAGCGCCTCGAGGACGAGAAGCAGCGCCTCGACGCCCAGCGCACGGAGCTGGAGAACAGCTCCGACCAGGCGGAGGAGGCGCGCAAGCAGACGCTCGAGAAGGAGCGGCAGCTCGGCATCCTCGCCGGCACGGTCGCGGCCCACGGTCCCGGGATCACGCTCACCATCGACGACCCCGGCGGAGCGGTCGAGGCCGACATGCTCCTGGACGCCGTCCAGGAACTGCGTGCCGCCGGTGCGGAGGCGATCGAGGTCAACGGGGTCAGGGTGGTCGCCGACACCTACTTCTCCGGCGACGGGGGAGAGCTGCGCGTGGGCGGCCGCAAGATCGCGGCGCCCTACGTGTTCAAGGTCATCGGCCGGCCCCAGGACCTCGAGCCGGCGCTGAACATCCCGGGCGGAGTCGTGCAGACGCTGGAGAAGGAGCAGGCCACGGTGGATGTGGCACGCTCCGAGGACATCGTCGTCGACGCCTTGCGACCGGCGCGGCGGCCTGACTACGCTCGGTCGTCGTCCGGGTGAGGCCGTGGCGCGCGGGGTTCCGGGGAGACGGACGGAAGGTTGCGGGGGGTCGGCGCACCGGATCGGTGACGCGTGGTGGAAACTGTCGGGTGGATACGGACGTTGTGAAGATGTCCGGGTCGGCAGGTGTGTTCGTTCAGGGTTCGTCCTGCCCCACGGGCGGGTCTATTTCGGTCAAGGGGAAACGCCCGTGAAGTTGTTTGCGAAGTGGTTCGGGAAGAGTGCACGCGAGGACGGCGACAGCGCCGCCCGGCACCGTGCGCCGCGTCAGGGCCAGAGTGGTGACGAGCAGGGCGTGGAGCGCCCGCTCTTCCGTGACGAGAGGCCGGAGCAGGCGGGAGGCGGCCCGGGCGCGTACGGCGCGTCGTCCGGCGACCCGGCCGGTGCCGGGGGCATAGGTTTCGGTGGACCGTCGGCCCCGGGCGCGGGCGGAGGGTTTCCCCCCGCCCCGGGGGCTTCGTCCATGCCGGTGTGTTCGCGGTGCGGCCATCACAATGCCGAGGCCAGCCGCTTCTGCTCGAACTGCGGTGCGCCGCTGAGGGGCGGGGTGCCCGAGCGCGCCTCGGAGACGACCTCCACCATCTCGATCTCCGGCATCGAGGCGTACGAGGCGGAGGCGACCGGCCAGACGGCCCTTCCCTCCCTGTCGACGGAGGCGCAGGCCGCGGTCGACGCGCTGCCGGCCGGCTCCGCGCTGCTGGTGGTCCGCCGCGGCCCGAACTCGGGCAGCCGCTTCCTCCTGGACAGCGACCTCACCACGGCCGGCCGTCACCCGCAGAGCGACATCTTCCTCGACGACGTGACCGTGTCGCGGCGCCATGTGGAGTTCCACAGGAATCCGGACGGTAGTTTCACCGTGGGTGACGTCGGCAGCCTCAACGGCACGTACGTCAACCGCGAGCGCATCGATTCCGTCGCGCTGACCAACGGCGACGAAGTCCAGATCGGCAAGTACCGGCTGGTCTTCTACGCGAGCCAGCGGGGCGCGTGACCCGCCCCCGGACGGAAGTCCGGGGGCTCCCCAGGAAGGCCCATGCTGCGAACACCGACGGGCGGTGCCGGACACGGCACCGCCACCCCGGACGAGCGTGCCATGAGCATCGGCACGGTGCTCATGCGGCTGCGCGACGAGTTCCCCGAAGTCACGATCTCCAAGATCCGCTTTCTCGAGGCGGAGGGGCTCATCGAGCCGCAGCGCACGCCTTCCGGCTACCGGAAGTTCAGCGCAGCCGATGTCGAGCGGCTGGCCCAGGTCCTGCGCATGCAGCGGGACCACTACCTGCCGCTCAAGGTCATCCGCGAGCATCTGGAAGCCGTCGCCCGGGGTGACCGGGCGGCCCTGCCGCCGGGGGCCGGGCAGGGTGAGCCCGCGGACGGCCACCGGACGGCGGAGGCGGGCGGGGCGACCGCGGCCCGCATCGGGCGTCCGGAGTTCCTGGCCGCCGTCGGGGCCACGGAGGAGCAGCTCGAGGAGTGGGAGGCGTACGGCCTGATCGTGGCCTCTGCGGAGGGCAGCTACGAGGCCGGGGCGGTCACCATCGCGAGGCTTGTGGCGGATCTGGGGCGGTTCGGTCTGGAACCCCGACATCTGCGGGCCGTGAGAGGGGCCGCCGAGCGTGAGGCGGGGCTGGTCGAACAGGTCGTCGCACCCCTGCGCAGGCACCGGAATCCGCAGACCAGGGCCCATGCGGAGGTCACAGCGAGAGAGCTGGCCGAGCTGTCCGTCCGGCTCCACGCCGCCCTCGTGCAGAGCGCCCTGAACGTGCGCTTCCACTGAGTGGGAGGGTGCCCGACTATCCAAACATGCCGGGCACGTCCTAGGGTTGCTGTGTGAACGAGCTCGACGTTGTGGGTGTCCGGGTGGAAATGCCCTCCAACCAACCGATCGTGCTCCTGCGTGAAGTGGGAGGCGACCGGTACCTCCCTATCTGGATCGGCCCTGGGGAAGCGACCGCGATCGCCTTCGCCCAGCAGGGCATGGCTCCGGCCAGGCCGCTGACCCACGATCTCTTCAAGGACGTGCTCGAGGCCGTCGGCCAGGAGCTCACCGAGGTCCGGATCACGGACCTCAAGGAAGGGGTCTTCTACGCGGAGCTGGTCTTCGCCAGCGGAGTCGAGGTGAGCGCGCGGCCGTCCGACGCCATAGCGCTCGCCCTGCGCACCGGCACGCCGATCTACGGCAGTGACGGCGTGCTCGACGACGCGGGGATCGCCATCCCGGACGAGCAGGAGGACGAGGTGGAGAAGTTCCGCGAGTTCCTCGACCAGATCTCGCCGGAGGACTTCGGGACGAACAGCCAGTGACCGCCCTGCGGGGGCCCCGTCAGCGCATCCGACAAGCCGTTCCCGCCTTCCGGTCACGGCAAACCACCCTCAGGGTGCTTATCACTCGGCGTGCCGAGTGTGGCGATCGTTGACGCGCCCCTGGTGACTGCCTACCTTCGAGAGGGCAGGTCAAGGACGGAGGTCGGCGTGAGAAGCAGCGGCGACGGTACGGCTGCGGGTGGGCCGTACCGGCAGCACGGCAGTGCGGCCGGCCACAACACCGTCGGGCAGTCGGTGCGGCCGGCTGCGACGATGACGTCGGACGGTGGGGCAGTGGCAGACGGCATCGGCTACCGGGGGCCGACGGCATGCGCGGCAGCCGGAATCACCTACCGGCAGCTCGACTACTGGGCGCGTACGGGGCTCGTGGAACCGAGTGTGCGTCCGGCGTACGGATCGGGGACGCAGCGTCTGTACAGCTTCCGGGACGTGGTCCTGCTCAAGATCGTCAAGAGATTTCTGGACACCGGGGTCGCGCTGCAGAACATCCGCTCCACGGTCCAGCACCTGCGGGACCGCGGCTTCGCGGATCTGGAGCGCCTGACGCTCATGAGTGACGGGGCCACGGTCTACGAGTGCTCGTCGCCCGACGAGGTCGTCGACCTGCTCCAGGGCGGTCAGGGAGTCTTCGGCATCGCCGTCGGCGTGGTCTGGCGCGACGTGGACACGGCCCTGTCGCAACTGCACGGGGAGCGGGTCGACACCGGCGAGACGCTGGTGGGCCACAACCCCACCGACGAACTGGCCAGGCGCCGCAACCGCGCGGGCTGACCGCACCCCGTGCCGCCGACGGCCTGACCGGCGACTGTCAGTGGCATAGGGCAGCATCGGAGCTGTGAGAGCCGCGCCCACCATCCTGCATCTGGACATGGATGCCTTCTACGCCTCCGCGGAGCAGGCGGCGAAGCCGAGCCTGCGCGGCAAGCCCGTCGTGGTGGGCGGGCTGGGGATGCGGGGAGTCGTCGCCACCGCCTCGTACGAGGCCCGGCGCTTCGGCGTCCATTCGGCGATGCCGATGGCGCAGGCCCGGCGGCTCGCGCCCAACGCCGCCTACCTCGTGCCCCGCTTCCCGCTCTACCGGACCGTGAGCGACCAGGTGATGGCGCTGCTGGGGCGGCTGTCACCGCTCGTGGAGCCGCTCAGCCTGGACGAGGCATTCGTCGACCTGGAGGCCGGGGGGACGGCCGACGACTCGGCGTCCGCCCGTCTGATCGGTGAGCAGCTGAGGACACTCATCAGAGGCGTCACCGGTCTCAGCGGCTCCGTGGGCCTCGCCGGCTCCAAGATGCTGGCGAAGATCGCCTCCGAGGAGGCGAAGCCCGACGGCCTGATGCTGATCGAGCCCGGTACCGAGCGCGAGCTCCTGGCCCCGATGCCGGTACGGATCCTCCCCGGTGTCGGACCGGCCACCGGTGACCATCTGCGCCGCGCCGGCATGACCGTGGTCCAGGACCTGGCGGAGGCGGGGGAGGCCGAGCTCGTACGGCTGCTGGGCAAGGCGCACGGCGTCGCCCTGTACCGCATGGCACTCGGCCACGACGACCGCCCCGTCGTCGCGGAGCGGGACGCGAAGTCCGTGTCCGTCGAGGACACCTTCGACGTGGACCTGCACGACCGGGTGCGGATCCGGACGGAGGTGGAGCGCCTTGCGGACCGGTGCGTCCACCGGCTGCGGGGGGCGGGGCGGTCCGGGCGGACCGTCGTGCTCAAGGTGCGGCGCTACGACTTCTCCACGCTGACCCGCAGCGAGACCCTCCGCGGGCCCACCGACGACCCCACGGTGGTCAGGGAGGCCGCCGCCCGGCTCCTGGAGGCCGTCGACACCACGGGCGGCGTACGACTCCTCGGTGTCGGCGTCACGGGCCTCGCCGACTACACCCAGGAGGATCTGTTCGCACAGGCCGCGGACGCTTCGCAGGCGGCGGGCCTCCCGGGCGCGGCCTCGCCGCCGGGCGCCGCCGGCGCCGAGGAGGAGCCGGCCGGGGAACCGGTCCGCCAGGAGCCCGTGCCCCCGCCCTCCCGGCAGTGGCCCGCCGGGACCGACGTACGGCACGGGACCCATGGCCGCGGCTGGGTGCAGGGCAGCGGTGTGGGCCGTGTCACCGTGCGGTTCGAGGAGCCGCACACGCCGCCCGGGCGTGTGCGGACGTTCCGCGTCGACGACCCGGAACTGCACCCGGCCGATCCGCTGCCGCTGGTCCGGGACCCGGTGGACTACTCCTCCTGGCCGGCCAGCCTGCCGAAGTCCCTGTCCGGCCCCGCGCCGCCCGAGGGGGCGGCGTCCAGACCGTAGTGCCGGTAGAGCTGCAGTTCCTGCTCCGGGGAGAGGTGCCGGCCGACGCCGAAGTCGGGGGCGTCCTTGATCAGCGCTCGGTCGAAGGGGATGTGCAGCGAACCGTCGACGAACTCGCTCGGCTCCAGCGGCACGAACGCGTCGCGGGTGAAGAGCCCGGTGCGCACGGCAGCCCATTCGGGCACTCCGGTGGCGTCGTCGAGATATACCTCGTCCACCGTCCCGATCTTCGTGCCGTGACGGTCGAACGCCTTGCGGCCGATCAGGCCGCGCGGATCGATGTCGGTCTGCACGGTGCCTCCCACTGCTCACGACTGCATCAGGGTGGTCACGACTGCACCACAGCCCCTACCCAAGGCCAGATCCCGGGCCACGGCCACTCGAGCCGCCCCGCACCGGCCCGCTGGTAGGGTGGAAGCGGCTGCCGACCCCGTGCGGGAGAGTCCTCCGTGAAAAGCGGAGGCGCCGAAGGAGCAACTCCTCCCCGGAATCTCTCAGGCACCCGTACCGCACGGACGAGGTCACTCTGGAAAGCAGGACGGTACCCGCACGGCCGTGGCCGGCGCGGGACCCGCCCTCACCGACGGTGAAAGCCGGTGCGCCCCCGGGCGGGCCGGTGAAGCTCTCAGGTCGAGATGACAGATGGGGAGGCCGTTCGGGCAGCCACGCCGTGGTGCCCCTCGCAGGTCGTGACAGACCAGGAGGCCTCCATCATGACCCCCCGTCGCACTCCGCTCTCCCAGCTGGAGCAGGGCATCCCCTTCGAGCAGCGCCACATCGGGCCCGACGCCGGGGCCCAGGCGAAGATGCTCGCCCAGGTCGGCTACGGCTCCCTCGACGAGCTCACCGCCGCCGCGGTGCCCGAGGTGATCAGGAGTGCCGAGGCGCTGGACCTCCCGGCGGCCCGCACGGAAGCAGAGGTCCTGGACGAGCTGCGGCGTCTGGCCGACCGCAACCAGGTCCTCGCGCCGATGATCGGACTGGGCTACTACGGGACGTTCACCCCGCCGGTGATCCTGCGCAACGTCATGGAGAACCCGGCCTGGTACACGGCGTACACCCCGTACCAGCCGGAGATCTCGCAGGGGCGGCTGGAGGCCCTCCTCAACTTCCAGACGATGGTCGCCGACCTCACCGGCCTCCCCACGTCCGGCGCCTCGCTGCTGGACGAGGGCACGGCCGCCGCCGAGGCCATGGCCCTGGCACGGCGGGTGGGCAAGGTGAAGGACGGTGTGTTCCTCGTCGACGCGGACACCCTCCCGCAGACCGTCGCGGTGATCCGCACCCGTGCCGAGCCGACCGGTGTCGAGGTGGTCGTCGCCGACCTGGGCGACGGCATCCCCGCGGACGTCGCCGAGCGCGGCGTCTTCGGCGTGCTGCTGCAGTACCCCGGTGCCTCCGGAGCCGTACGTGACATCAAGCCCGTCGTCGACCGGGCCCACGAGCTGGGCGCGATCGTCACCGTCGCAGCGGACCTGCTGGCGCTGACCCTGCTCACCTCGCCGGGTGAGCTCGGCGCCGACATCGCCGTCGGCACCACCCAGCGCTTCGGCGTCCCGATGGGCTTCGGCGGCCCGCACGCCGGTTACATGGCCGTCCGCGAGAAGTTCGCCCGCAGCCTGCCCGGACGCCTCGTGGGCGTGTCCGTCGACGCGGACGGCAACAAGGCATACCGCCTGGCCCTGCAGACCCGCGAGCAGCACATCCGCCGCGAGAAGGCCACGAGCAACATCTGTACCGCGCAGGTGCTGCTCGCCGTCATGGCCGGCATGTACGCGGTCTACCACGGGCCCGACGGCCTGCGGACCATCGCCCGGCGTACGCACCGGTTCGCCGCGATCCTCGCCCAGGGGCTCCGCGCCGCCGGTGTCGAGGTCCTGCACGACGCCTACTTCGACACGCTCACCGTCCGGGTGCCCGGTGCGGCGGCCACCGTGGTCGCGGGCGCCCGGGAGCGCGGGGTGAACCTGCGGCTCGTCGACGCCGACCTCGTCTCCATCGCGTGCGACGAGACGACCACCCGTGCCCGGATCGCCGCCGTCTGGGCGGCCTTCGGCGCCGACGGTGACGTCGAGGCACTGGACGCCGCGACGGCGGACGCCCTGCCCGAGGCACTGCTGCGCACCGACGCCGTCCTCACCCACCCGGTCTTCCACCAGCACCGCTCCGAGACGGCGATGCTGCGCTACCTGCGCAAGCTCGCCGACCGCGACTACGCGCTGGACCGCGGCATGATCCCGCTGGGCTCCTGCACCATGAAGCTCAACGCGACTGCCGAGATGGAGGCGATCACCTGGCCCGAGTTCGGCGCGCTGCACCCGTTCGCGCCCGCCGAGCAGGCGCAGGGCTTCCTCACCCTCATCCGCGAGCTCGAGGAGAGGCTCGCCGAGGTCACCGGTTACGACGCCGTGTCCCTCCAGCCCAACGCGGGCTCGCAGGGTGAGTTCGCCGGTCTGCTGGCCGTGCGCGCGTACCACCGCGCCAACGGCGACGACCGGCGCACCGTCTGCCTCATCCCGTCCTCCGCGCACGGCACCAACGCCGCCAGTGCCGTCATGGCCGGTATGAAGGTCGTGGTCGTGAAGACCGCCGACGACGGCGAGGTCGATATCGAGGACCTGCGCGCGAAGATCGAGAAGCACCGCGACGAGCTCGCCGTGCTCATGATCACCTACCCGTCCACGCACGGTGTCTTCGAGGAGCACGTCGCCGACATCTGCGGCGAGGTGCACGACGCGGGCGGTCAGGTCTACGTGGACGGCGCCAACCTCAACGCGCTGGTCGGTCTCGCCAAGCCCGGCAAGTTCGGCGGCGACGTCTCGCACCTCAACCTGCACAAGACCTTCTGCATCCCGCACGGTGGCGGCGGCCCGGGTGTCGGGCCGGTCGGCGTGCGCGCCCACCTCGCGCCCTACCTGCCGAACCACCCGCTGCAGCCCGCCGCCGGTCCCGAGACGGGTGTCGGGCCGATCTCGGCAGCTCCGTGGGGATCGGCCGGCATCCTGCCCATCTCGTGGGCGTACGTCCGGCTGATGGGTGGCGAGGGTCTCAAGCGTGCGACGCAGGTCGCCGTGCTGGCGGCGAACTACATCGCCAAGCGCCTCGAGCCGCACTTCCCGATCCTGTACAACGGACCGGCCGGGCTGGTCGCGCACGAGTGCATCGTGGACCTGCGGCCGATCTCCAAGGCCACCGGCGTCAGCATCGACGACATCGCCAAGCGGCTGATCGACTACGGTTTCCACTCGCCCACGATGTCCTTCCCCGTGGCCGGGACGCTCATGATCGAGCCGACCGAGAGCGAGGACCTCGCGGAGCTCGACCGGTTCTGCGACACGATGATCGCCATCCGCGGGGAGATCGAGAAGGTCGCCTCCGGCACCTGGAGTGCGGACGACAACCCGCTGCGCAACGCGCCGCACACGGCGGCGGCCCTCGGCGGGGAGTGGACGCACGCCTACAGCCGGGAGGAGGCGGTCTTCCCGGCCGGCGTCGCGCCGTCGGACAAGTACTGGCCTCCGGTGCGCCGCATCGACGGTGCGTTCGGCGACCGCAACCTCGTCTGCTCCTGCCCGCCGCTGGACGCGTACGACCAGTAGGCCGGCAGGACGTGGAGGGAGCTCGCAGGGCGGGGGCCGGTGCGGAGACCGTTGCGGTCCGGCCCCGGCCGCCTCGCCCGCAGGTCAGGCGGCCTTCACGACCCGGGCGGCCCGCAACGGCCGGTGCGGAGCGATGATCTGGCCGTCCGGGAGCAGCTCGCCGGTGTCCTCGAAGAGCAGGACGCCGTTGCACAGCAGGCTCCAGCCCTGTTCCGGGTGGTGTGCCACGAGACGCGCGGCCTCCCGGTCGTTGGAGTCCGCGGTCGGGCAGGGTGGCTGGTGCTGGCACATGGATGGATTCTTTCGCTGCGTTGAGTCGAGTGGCCTGCGGCGTGGCGATGCGTTCATGGCCGCCCCCGTATCAAGTCGGTCCGGTCCCAGTGTTGCCCCACGGGCGGGCGTCCGCAGGGATTTCGCGACAGCTGCCGTTCCCCTTCCATGACGCGTCACCCGCCCGGGCGGTTCAATGCAACTGCACTGCCTCTTCGGGTGGTTCGGGGTGGCCCGACCGGGCTAGTCCGGACGGGGACGACGACGCCCCCGCCGGTTGCCCGGCGGGGGCGCGTGGTGCCGGAGATCAGGCGGGCGATCCGAGGAGGCCGGGAAGCTCCGGAGCGGGGGCCGGGGTGACACGCAGTGTCATCACCGGAAGGAGATCGGCCACGCGGTGGGGTAGGTGGGCGGTGATACCGGGCGGCGCGGGCGCCAGTGGCACCAGGACGTCGGCCGGGTCGAGTGTGCCGCCGCCGGCGTCGGCCTCCGTGTCGTTGTGCAGCCACAGCGTGAGCATGTACAGCTCCGGTACCGACAGCAGTCGGGGCTGGTAGTGCGTGGCCGCCGACTCCGCCTGACGGACCGCGAGTTCGGTCGAGACGATGTAGGGGCCCTCGAAGAAGTGCGAGAAGGCCCAGCCGTCCGGAGTGAGCATCGTGTCGGCGGCCGCGACGGCACGGTCGCCGTTGCGGATCAGGAAGCGCCAGCCGGCGAGACGGGTACGCGGTGCGGCCTCGTCGGGCAGGATCCGGTCCAGCACGTGCACGGGGAGCGGGAGTTCGGGGCTCAGCGATCCCTGGACGGATCGGAGAGCCGGTGTGTGGGCCTCGCGGACTGCGGTGGGAGAACCGAGTGCCGCGAGAACGCTGCGCAATGCGGGCGCGGGAGCCGGTGAAACATGCAGCGGCATAGTGGGTCGCCTCTCACTTCGGAGACACGGTGATGCGTGGGCGGGTGCAGACGGCGATGTCGGCGTGCGGGGCAAGAGGAAGGCCGGTGACGGGCGGACGGGCCGGTGCGTCAACTCTCTGCCTCGTGCGCAGAGTTTATACGACAAATGTTCACGCGATGTTTCGGCTAGCTGTTCCGCGTATTGCGCGCAAGGCGCATTTCGGCCCTCGAATTGTGAACTATCTGTTGGTTCGGTCCGTCCCGGACGCTCCAGGCCAGGTATTTCACCGGCCCGGCGGTAGGCTGAAACACGTCGATCATTCAGCCGGAGGGTGGCGGCGGTACCGCATATGCGCCATGCCGAAGGAATGTGCCTCCGGCGCTGGACGACAGACTACCGGGTGGCTGTGGCCCGTGGGGACGTTACAGATCACCTTCTCGGGGCATTATCGATCGTGAAACGAGCGGCCTGTGCCGCGGGCCGCCCACTCGAGGAGGGACCCTTCGATGGGCGAGAAGGTCGTGGCGGGCACCTTTGACCTGTCCGATCGGCAGACGTACCGCAAGAAGCTCACCCAGTGCCTGGAGGGACTGGAGAGGCTCCTGTCGGAGGGGAGGTTCGACCGGCCGCGCAACCTGATGGGACTGGAGATCGAGCTGAATCTCGCAGGGCCGGACGGCATGCCGAGGATGCGCAATGCGGAGGTGCTCCAACGCATCGCCAGCCGGGATTTCCAGACCGAACTGGGGATGTTCAACCTGGAAGTCAATATTCTTCCGCACCGGCTGAGCGGCCGGGTATTCGATCAGCTCGCCGAGGAGCTCCGGACGGGCCTCGCATATGCCCACCGCAAGGCTGCCGAGGTGGACGCCGGCATCGTGATGATCGGCATCCTGCCGACCCTGGGCGACGAGGACGTGGTCTCCGCCAACCTCTCGGACGTGGACCGGTACATGCTGCTCAACCAGCAAATGGCGGCGGAGCGGGGTGAGGATTTCCTCCTCGATATCGAAGGCGTCGAGCGATTGGTCCGCACCTCCCCCTCCATTGCGCCGGAATCGGCCTGCACCTCTGTGCAATTGCACCTTCAGGTGACGCCCTCCCGATTCGCGGACGTGTGGAACGCGGCGCAGGCCATCGCACCGGTGCAGATCGCTGTGGGCGCCAACTCCCCGTTCCTGTTCGGCAAGGAGCTGTGGCGCGAGTCGCGGCCGCCGCTCTTCCAGCAGGCCACCGACGTACGGTCCCCGGAGCTCACGAACCAGGGGGTGCGGCCCCGCACCTGGTTCGGGGAGCGCTGGATCGGCTCCGCGTACGAGCTCTTCGAGGAGAACGTGCGCTTCTTCCCGCCCCTGCTGCCCATCTGTGACGACGAGGATCCGCTGCGGGTGCTCGACGAGGGGGGTGTGCCCACGCTCGCCGAACTCGTCCTGCACAACGGAACGGTCTACCGGTGGAACCGGCCGGTGTACGGACTGGCGGGAGGCGTTCCCCACCTCAGGGTCGAGAACCGTGTCCTGCCCGCCGGGCCCACGGTCGTCGACGTGATCGCGAACGCCGCCTTCTACTACGGCCTGGTGCGCGCGCTGGCCGACGAGCCCCGGCCCGTCTGGACCAGGCTGCCCTTCGAGGCCGCCGCCGAGAACTTCGACACCGCCTGCCGCCACGGGATCGACGCCGAGCTGCTCTGGCCCCGGCCGGGCCGGTCGGGAGGGGTGACGAAGCTGCCGGCGACGAAGCTGGTACTGGACGAACTGCTGCCGCTCGCCGCCGCGGGGCTGGACGCCTGGAACATCGAGCCCGCGGACCGGGACCTCTACCTCGGCATCATCGAGGAGCGTTGCAGGCTCCGCGTGAACGGCGCCTCCTGGCAGGTCGACACCTACCACCGGGCCCTGGAGGCGGGTCTCGAAAGGGAGGGGGCGCTGGCCGCCACCACCCGGCGGTACGGCGAACTGATGCAGGCGGGCGAGCCGGTGCACACCTGGCCGGTGGGTTTCCCCGGCCCCTGAGAGGACGCCCGAGTCCCGCCCCGCCCCGCCGCACGCGCCTCGCGGAAAGCCGGACGCCGGTGTCCCGGCGCCTCCGGCCGTCGTGCAAGCTAAGACGCACGGCCGGAGGCAGGAGTACAGGTGAAGGCGGGACGCGTGGCTCTAACCATTTCCCACGAGGAGGTGTCCCGGCGGACCCTCCGCTCGGAGACCCTCCTGGTCCTGGCCCTCTCGCTGGGGGCCAGTGGGGTGTCCGCGCTCATCAGCTTCGTCGGCTCGCTGACCAGGCCGGGCGGCCTGAAGGACCAGGCCGCGACGCTGAACGGTTCGTACGCTCCCGGACGGCCGTGGCTCGATCTGGCGTGGCAGCTGTTCGGCATCGGGACGGCGCTGGTGCCGGTGGCGCTGGTGGCCCACCTGCTCATCCGGGAGGGGGCCGGGCTGCGGACCCTCGGATTCGACCGGACCAGGCCGTGGCCGGACCTCGGCCGCGGGACCCTGCTCGCCGCGGGCATCGGCAGCGCCGGTCTGGCGTTCTACCTGGCGGCGCGGGCCGGCGGCTTCAACCTGACGGTGGTGCCGGAGTCCCTCCCCGAGGTGTGGTGGAAGTTCCCGGTCCTGATCCTCTCCGCGGTGCAGAACTCCGTACTGGAGGAGGTGGTCGTCGTCGGCTACCTGCTGCGCAGGCTGGGCCAGCTGGGCTGGACGCCCATGGCGGCCCTGGTGGCCAGCTCGCTCCTCAGGGGTTCTTACCACCTGTACCAGGGAATCGGCGGCTTCGTCGGGAACGTGGTCATGGGGGTGGTCTTCGTGCTGCTGTACCGGCGCTGGGGGCGCGTCGGACCACTCGTCGTCGCCCACGCACTGCTCGACATCGGGGCCTTCGTCGGATACGCGCTGCTGGCCGGCGAAGTCGGATGGCTGCCGACACCCTGAATCACGGCGGCCGGCCTCGGCCGGCCCGACGGCGGCTCCCCGTCCGCGAACGTGTCGGCGCTGCCGGTCCGCAACCCCCGCGACGGTGTCGGTGGGGTGGTGGCACGCGATACCCGGTCCTGCCGTCCGTGAGCTGACAGGCGCGGTCAGGGACACGTCCGCGGCCCTCGGCCGGTACGGAACTCGTTGCCCTCGATGTCGTCCGGTATCGGGACTCAGGCATCGCTGCCGTCGTACGGCGTCTGCACGTACACCGTGCCGAGCAGCGGGACCGGCCGTGCGCGTTCGGCCCTGAGTAGGGCGAGCGGCACCACACCCACGAGCCCGCGCCGGAGGGATCCACGCAGGCGCGCCGCACCTCCTGCTGCTCAGGCGGCCGGGAGCGCCCGAAGTCGACCCAGGTGGCGCACCCGTCCTGCGGTGGCGGCGGGACGTACCCCGGCGCCTCGCACGGGAAGCGGGCGAGGCGCCCGGGTTCCGCGCAGTCGAAGGGCACCTGGAACTTCCCTGCTCGACGCCATCGGCGCACCGTGGAGGTGCGCGCCGCACAGCGGAACCCCCGGCTCCGCGGTGTGCGGGTCGAGGTCGCAACCGGCACGAGCGGCATCGGCGGTGGCGATCACCCGAGGCGACGAGGCACTCGGACCGGATCGCCTCAGGGAGGGGCTTTCCCGTGGGACGGGGGAACGGCACCTGACACGGGATTGTCAGGCGATAGTTTCCGATATATCGTTGACGCATCGCGACAGTGCAGCGATGTCAGATAACGAGCTACGGAGAAGGGAGCGCGACCATGCGTTCACACGGACATGAGAACGGACATGGCCACGGCCGTGGGTCCCGTGGGCCCGGGCATCACGGCCGCGGAGACTTCGAGGGCCGGCGTGCCGCTTTCGGGCCGTTCGGGCCGCCTTTCGGCGGTGGTCCCTTCGGCGGCGGTCGCGGCAGGGGTGGCGGCAGGGGTAGGGCGAGGCGCGGTGACGTGCGCGCGTCCATCCTGGCGCTGCTCAAGGACCGTCCTATGCACGGCTACGAGATGATCCAGGAGATCGGCGAGCGCAGCGGCGGGGCCTGGCGGCCCAGCCCCGGCTCCGTCTACCCCACCCTCCAGCTCCTCGAGGACGAAGGGCTGATCGTCAGCGCCAGTGAAGGGGGCAAGAAGCTGTTCACCCTCACCGACCTGGGGCGGACCGAGGCCGGGTCCGGCCCCGAAGCGCCGTGGGAGGAGGCGGGGCGGGGGGTCGACTGGGAGGGTGCCAACGAGATCCGGCAGGCCGGCTTCGGTCTGATGGAGGCGTTCGGGCAGGTCTGGAAGACCGGCTCCGCCGACCAGCGGCAGAAGGCGCTCGCCGTGATCAACGACGCCCGCAAGAAGTTGTACCTGATCCTGGCCGACGAGCACTGAGGCGTGCGGTACGCATGGCGACCGCACGACCGCACGAAGGCCCCGCGGCCTGGATGCGGGGCCTTCGTGCGGACCTTCCGGGCGAGCGGCCGCCGCTGGATCTCATCCGCGAGGATGAGGAACCGTGCCGGTGCACGCCTGCGGTGGGATGCGCGGATGGGTCGTACCGGGGATGATCCCGAGCCCCGGTGCTGATGGGATGAGACATGTGCACAAAGGGACACCAGGGATCACCGAGCAGCCCCCACCGGCCCGCGCCGGTACGAGCGCCGGACTCACCGCCGGTAGGGACGCCGGACTCACCGCAGAGTTGAGGGCCGTCGCGGGCGTCGCGCGGAGGCGGGCGACGCGGGACGGGGACCGGCACGTCGACACGGCTCATCTCCTGCACTCCCTCATCGAGTCCGACCCCGCGGTGCGTGAGGCTTTCGGCGCCGGGCCGCGGCTCGCCAGGGTCCTCGGATACCTCGTGCAGCGCAGCATCGGCTACGGGCTCCGCTGGCACGGTGCCCAGGAGGACTCGGGGACGTTCCGGGAGGTGTGCGGGACGGGGGCCGAAGGGTGGTCGCCGTCGGCCGAGGCCGCCGCCCGCCGCGCTCTTCGGACCGCAGCGCTGCGAGGTGAGGCCCATGCCGGAGGGCTCGACCTGCTCGCCGCTCTGGTGGCCGACCCCCACTGCCGTGCCGTCGAGGTGCTGGAGCGGGCGGGCGTCGACGCGGCGTGGCTCGCGGGGCGTGCGGCAGCCACGCAGGCGGAGGGCCGGTGCGGGGACGCGAGCACCCGCACTCCCTGATACGTGCGACAGGTGCGACAGGTGTGACGGGGGTGACGCTGCTGACGTCGGCTGTCATGATGTGCCGATGCACGCGTCTCACGGCAGAAGCACGGCTCTGGGCCTCGCCCTCGCCTCGGCCCTCGCATTCGGTGGTTCAGGGGTGGCGGCCAAGCCGCTGATCGAGGCGGGGCTCGACCCGCTGGACGTGGTGTGGCTACGCGTGACCGGCGCCGCCCTCGTCATGCTGCCCGTGGCCTGGCGGCACCGCGCCCTGGTCCGTGAGCGACCGGCGCTCCTGGCCGGCTTCGGGCTCTTCGCCGTGGCCGGCGTGCAGGCCTGCTACTTCGCCGCGATCTCCCGTGTCCCGGTCGGCGTCGCCCTGCTCGTCGAATACCTGGCGCCCGCGCTCGTCCTCGGCTGGGTGCGGTTCGTCCAGCGCAGGCCCGTGACCCGGGCCGCCGCGCTCGGCGTGGTCCTGGCCGTGTGCGGACTGGCGTGCGTCGTCGAGGTCTGGTCGGGCCTGTCGTTCGACGCCCTCGGGCTGCTGCTGGCGTTCGGAGCGGCGTGCTGCCAGGTCGGCTACTTCGTCCTGTCGGACCAGGGTGGCGGCAAGGCCGTGAGCCAGGAGGCGCCGGGCCGGGAGCCGGACGGCACGGCCGGCGGGGGAGAGGCCGGCCGGACGGCCGAGCCGCCCCACCCCTTCGGCGTGATCGCGTACGGCCTGCTGGTGGGTGCGGCCGTCCTCACCGTGGTCGCCAGGCCGTGGGACATGGACGCGCGCGTCCTCGGCGGAAGTGCCGACATGGGCGGACACGCCGTCCCGGCCTGGCTGTTGCTCGGCTGGATCGTCCTGCTCGCGACCGTCCTCGCCTACGCCACGGGCGTGGTCTCGGTGCGGCTCCTCTCGCCGCAGGTCGCGGGGGTCGTCGCCTGCCTGGAGGCGGTCATCGCCACGGTGCTCGCCTGGGTGCTCCTCGGCGAGCACCTGTCGGCGCCCCAGCTGGTGGGCGGTGCGGTGGTGCTGATCGGGGCCTTCATCGCCCAGTCGACCGCTCCACGGCCCCCGTCGGCTCCGGTGGCGTCCGGGCCGGGCGTGCCCGGGACTGCCGGCGCCCACGGCGTCACCGGTGCGCGGGACGAGTCGTCCGAGGACGCGGAGGGCGGGTTGTCCCGGCCCGCGGCCTCGCCCTGAGGGCTGCGGCCACCGGAGTGACCAGGACGAGGAGCGGATCGGCGTCATCCGTCGGCCGGCGTCATCCGCCGGACGACCTCGAGGGCCTGGCCCGCTCCGTCCTCGGTCACCACATGGCGCGCCGCCTGTGCGGCGGCTCGGCTGTGTGCCCGCTCTCCCACCACTCGGTCGAGTGAGTCGGCAAGCCGGCCGGCGGTGAGGGCCCGGAAGGGAATCGCGGCGGTGGCGGCGCCAAGGGTGGCGAGCCGCCCCGCCCAGAACGGCTGGTCCGCGGTCACCGGCACGGGGACCGACGGCACACCGGCGCGCAACGCGGCTGCCGAAGTGCCGGCCCCGCCGTGGTGGACCACCGCGGCCAGCCGTGGGAACAGCAGGGCGTGCGGTACGTCCCCGATGGTGAGCACGTCCTCCCCGTCGGCGGCGAGCCCGGCACCGCCGGCCTGGAGGATGCCACGCAGCCCGGCGCGCCGCAGGGCTCGCGCAGCGACTTCGCTGAGCCGCTGCCCGTCGCCGGACGCCATGCTCCCGAAGCCGATGAGGACGGGCCGGGGCCCGGCGCGCAGGAAGTCCTCCAGGTCGGTGGGCAGCCGTTCGCCCGGATCGTGGTGGGGCCACCAGTTGCCCACCACCCGCAGTCCGGAGCGCCAGTCGGAGGGACGGGGCACCAGGGCCGTGCTGAAGCCGTGCACGATGGGCCAGTTCGCTCGTTCCCGTCCTCGACGCGTCCGGGAAGGTGAGGCCGGGGGAAGCTGGAGGCGGTGGCGCAGCGTTGCGACCGCCTGCTCGTAGACGCGATCGGCCATCCGTATCGCGAGACGCCCGGTCGCCCGGTTGGCGGAACGGCCCAGTGAGCGGGAGCCGGTGATGACGGGCGGGAAGTCGCCGGTCGGTGCGGTGGGCTGGAGGTACACGCCGAGGCTCGGTGTGCCCGTGGCCTCGGCGAGGTGCCAGCCGAGCGGGGCGGTGGTGGTCGACAGCAGGAGCAGGTCCGTCCCCTCGTCGACGACGTCGGCGAAGCCCTGGCCCAGTTCGGTGACGAAGGCGGCTGCCGTGCGCATCAGTTCGCGTCTGCCTGTGCCGCCGCCCCGCACCCGCGTGTCGGCGGGGAGGCTGCGGAAATCCAGCCCCGCGTCGCGTACGAGCGGTGCGAAGGTGTCGGTGGTGGCGAGGGTGACGTCGTATCCGGCCCGGCGCAGTTCGGCGCCCAGACCCGTGTAGGGCGCGACGTCACCGCGCGATCCGGCCGCGGCGATCAGAATACTCATCGGTGCTCCTCGGCATCGGGCCCGCCACCTGTGCGGCGGGCCGCGTTGGCGTGGACCGCCTCGCGCCTATAGGCGGCCAGGCCCGGGCGCTGCTGCGACGGCGGCACGAGGAGAGCGAACGCGCGCGGGTCGGCGACGAAGTCGTCCGCGATGCGCTTGTGCATGTCGGGTGGGCAGGAGGTGAACCATCGCGAGATGTGCGAACGGTGCTCCTCGGCGAGGTCCATGGCCCGCTCGCCGTTGCCCGGCAGCCCCTCGTCGAAGGCCGCGAGCAGCTCCGCACGCCAGGCGGTGGCCTCACCCATGAGCCGGCGCCAATACTCTTCGCTGTGGGCAGCCGCGCGCGCCATCGCCTCGCGCTGTCCCTTCGAGTGCGCCCACTTCATTTCTGCCTCGGTGGCGTAGCTCAGGTCGAAGGTGATCTCGCCGAAGACCTCGAAGCGCTCCTCGGGTGTCAGGGACACTCCGGTCTCCTGGACCTCTATCGCCCGTTCCGCCACTTCGGCCAGCCGCTGCAGCCTGGCGATCTCCTCACGCAGTTGCCGCTGCCGGGCCCGGAGCCGGTCCAGGGGGCGGACCTCCGGGTCCGTGAGGATCGCGGCGATCTCGTCGAGGGGAAGCCGAGTTCACGGTAGAAGAGGATCTGCTGGAGACGGATCAGGTCGGCCTCGCCGTAGAGCCGGTACCCGGCGTGACTGCGGTCGCTGGGTGAAAGCAGTCCCGTCCTGTCGTAGTGGTGCAGTGTCCGCACCGTCACTCCGGCGAAGGCCGCGACCTGTCCCACCGAGTAGCTCATCCCCCTCCCCTTTCGTCGTCGGCGTCCAGCCTCGGTCCTGACGTAGGGGGAGGGTCAACCCGGGTGCGCCGGGCCGCGGGGCCGGGGCGGGGGAGTGGGCACCGGTTCGCGGCCGGCCGGGACGCCCGGGACGGGGGCCGGCCCGGGGCCCTCCGGTCCGGGGGCCGGTCCCGCGGTGGTCAGAGTCCGGTCAGGTAGTCCGGGACCGGGACGGCGGGGTCCAGGTCGTCGGACGGCACGGGGGCGGCGTATGCGCGGGTCACCGGTATCACGCCCGCCCAGTAGGGCAGCGAGAGGTCGTCCGGGTCGTCGTTCGGGCCGCCGGTGCGCATCTTCGCGGACACCTCGTCGAGGTCCAGCCGGATGACCGCCGTCGCGGCGAGTTCCTTGGCGTCGGCCGGCCGAGAGTCCTGGGACCTGCCGGGGACGACCTGGTCGACGATGGCGTCGAGCGCGATGCGCCGCTCCTCCGGGTCGGTCACCGTGCGGGCGATGCCGTGGACGACGACGGAGCGGTAGTTCATCGAGTGGTGGAAGGCGGAACGGGCGAGTACCAGGCCGTCGACGTGCGTGACGGTCAGGCAGACGGCGAGGCCCGGATCCGCCTGGCCCGCCGAGCGAAGGGGCCGGGATCCGGTCGAGCCGTGCACGTACAGCCGCTCGCCGACCCTGGCGAAGAGCGTCGGCAGCACCACCGGTGCGCCGTCGCGGACGAACCCCAGGTGGCAGAGGTATGCCTCGTCGAGGATCGCGTGGACCACCTCGCGGTCGTACGTGGCGCGCTCCCGGGACCGGCTGGGGACCGTGCGATCGGTCGGCCCGTAGGAGGCCGGAGGGACCGGTGCGGTGCTGCCGGCGCCGGTGCTGTCCGACCCGGTGCCTTGGGCCGTGGTTGTGTCCGACATTGCGTCCTCCATTGCACTAGTGCATAGTTAGCTTTGTGCTAGGAGAGTATCGGATCAGTGGGCGCCGCGCATCGGAGATCGCCGCGAGCGTGGAGGGCGGAGTCGGCTCGGGAGACCTCCTGCCCGGCCAAGTACTGCCTCCCATACGGGAGTTGGCGGCCCGGCTCGGCGTGAATCCGAACACGGTGGCAGCCGCCTACCGGACACTGCGTGAACGGGGGGTCATCGAGACGGCGGGACGCAGGGGGAGCCGGGTGCGGTCGCGTCCGGCGACCACGGCGCGTGGCTCCCTGCGCATCGAGGCCCCGCCGGGCGGGCGGGACCTGGGAGGGGGGAACCCCGACCCGGCCCTGCTCCCCGACCTCCGTGAGGCGCTCGCGGCGGCCGCGGCCGCGTACGCCCGGCGGCCGGGCCTGTACGGCGACCCCCCGGTGGTGCCCGAACTCGCGGCGGCCGCCCGGGCCGCCATGGACGCCGACGGAGTGCCCGACGGGTCACTGGCGGTCGTGTCGGGATCGCTCGACGCGATCGAGCGGGTGCTGTCGGCCCACCTGAGGCCCGGTGACGCCGTCGCCGTCGAGGATCCGGGGTGGGGTGCCCTCCTCGACCTCATCCCCGCGCTGGGGCTGCGGGCCGTGCCGGTGGCGATGGACGAGGAGGGGGTGCTGCCCGGCGACGTACGACGGGCGCTGCGGGCGGGGGCCGGTGCGCTGGTGGTCACGGACCGTGCCCAGAATCCGACCGGCGCCGCCGTCGGACCGGAGCGGGCCGGGGAACTGCGCTCCGTCCTCGCGGAACACCCCGGTGTGCTCCTGATCGAGGACGACCACGGCCACGCCATCGTCGACCTGCCGTTGCACCCCCTCGCCGGCACGACACGGCACTGGGCCTTCGTCCGCTCGGTGGCCAAGGCGTACGGCCCTGACCTGAGGCTCGCCGTGCTCACGGGGGACGCGTCGACCGTGGGCCGGGTCGAGGGGCGGCAGCGACTGGGACCCGGCTGGGTCAGCGGGATCCTCCAGCGGACGGTGGCGCACCTGTGGGCGTCGGGAGCTGTCGACACGGTGGCGATCGCCCGGTCCTACGGCGAGCGCCGGGACGCGCTCGTACACGCGCTCGGCGAACGCGGGGTCACCGCCTACGGGCGCAGCGGGATGAACGTGTGGGTGCCTGTGCACGACGAGACGGGAGCCGTGGCGAGGCTGCTGCGTGCCGGCTGGGCGGTCGACCCCGGGGCCCGCTTCCGGATGGCCTCGCCACCCGGGGTGCGGCTGACCGTGTCGTCACTCACCGCCGCCGACATCGTGCCGCTGGCGGACGCGACGGCGGCCGCGGCCGGGCCGGTCCGCCCCGCCGGCCACGGGTGAACGGCCGGCGACGCGGCGGGAGGCGCCGGCCGACGTACGGGCCCGGCTCTGCGTGAGGGCGGCTCCCGCCAGGACCACGAGGGCGCCGGCGGGGGTGTTCCAGCTCAGGTGCTCGCCGAGTACGGCGACGCCGGCGGCCGTGGCGATGACGGGGATGAAGTAGGTGACCATCTGCGCCGTCGTCGGGCCCACCTCCTCGACGAGGCCGTACTGGAGGAGTACCGCGAGCCCGGTGCCGAGCGCCCCCAGGGCGAGTACCGCGAGGGTCGGCAGCAGCGGGAAGTGGTCGGGCGCCGACGTGAACAGGGGTGTGATCAGGCCGAGTTGCAAGGTCGCGACGAAGAGCTGGCTGCCGGTCAGCGCCAGCGTCGACGCACCGGTGCCCGCCAGTGTGCGGCGGACGTAGATCCAGCCGACGGGATAGCTGAGGGAGGCCAGCAGGGCCATCGCCGTAGCGGTGAGGTCCAGCCCGGAGAACCCCTGCCACGCGCCCAGCACGGTCAGGACACCGATGAAACCCAGCCCGAGGCCCGCGACCCGGCGGCGCGTCGGCCGGTCCTCCGAGAGGGCGACGAGGGAGAGGGTCATGCCCCACAGGGGCGAAGTCGCGTTGCAGATGCCGGCCAGGGTGGAGGGGATGGTCAGCTCGGCGTACGCGAACAGCGAGAACGGCAACGCGTTGAGGAAGAAGGCCGCGACGAAGAGGTGACCCCACGTCCGGGTGGAGCGGGGCAGCCGCTCGCGGCGTACGGCCATGGCGACGGCGAGGACCGCCGTGCCGGACAGCAGCCGGCCGAACGTCACCTGGAACGGGGCGTACCCGTGGGTGCCGACCTTGATGAGCAGGAAGCTGAAGCCCCAGATGAGCGACAGCGCCGCGAAACGCAGGCGCCAGTCCGGGGAGCGGCGCCGGGGCCGGCCGGATTCCGTGGCCACGGGGAGGGCGGTCGGGTGGACGGCCGACGGTGCGGAGGGGGCGCTCATGGGACAACCATGACGACCCCGATCCCGTAGAACAAGCGAGATTATGTCGCCCCATTCGCGTAGCATCGCTTACATGTTGAATCTGGAGCGCCTTCGGACGCTGGATGCCCTCGCCCGGCACGGATCGGTGAGTGGTGCTGCCGACGGCCTCCACGTCACGACGTCGGCGGTCTCCCAGCAGATGGCCAAGCTGGAGCGCGAGGTGGGACAGCGGCTCCTCGCCAAGATGGGCAGGGGGGTCCGGCTCACGGACGCGGGCCGCCTGCTCGCCGACCACGCGGCACGCATCCTGTCCCAGGTGGAGATCGCACAGGCCGACATCGAGGCCCAGCGCGGCCAGGTCGTGGGAGAGGTCAGGCTCGCCGCCTTTCCCACCGCCGCCCGCGGGCTGTTCCCCGCGGCCCTCTCCACCCTGCGTGCGGGCCACCCCGGCCTCGCGCTGCGGACGACGGAGCTGGAGCCGGAGGACGGCATGCGGGCGGTGCTGCGCGGGGACGTCGATCTGGCCGTGGTGCTCGACTGGAGCAATAAGCGCCTGCCCGTCCCGGGCGGCCTGGCCAGGGCCGAACTCCTGGACGACGCACCGGACATCGCCATGCCCGTCGGTCACCCCCTGGCGGATCGCACGGAGGTGGACCTCGCCGACTTCGCCGACGACGACTGGGTGTCCTGGCCGGCGGGCGAGTTCTGCCACGAATGGCTGACGTCGACCCTCCGGTCCGAGGGCATCGAACCCCGCATCGCCCACCTGGCGGCGGAGCACCACACGCAGCTCGCGCTGATCGCCGCCGGCTTCGGTGTCTGCGTCGCTCCGCGTCTGGGGCGCGGGCCGGTTCCGGAGGGCGTGCGGCTGGTGCCGGTCCGGCAGTTGATGCGGCGGCACATCTACGCGGTCTGGCGCACGGACGCCGACCGCAGGCCGTCGATCAGGGCAGCCGTGGCGGCGTTGCGCGAGGCGGGGAGGGAGCTGGACGGCCCCTTCCCCCCGCCGAGCTGACACCCGCGCCACCGTGCGGGCCCCGTGCCGCGCCGGTCAGGCGAGGGTGATGGAGTCACCCTCCACCTGGATGGACTTCCCGGGCAGTGCCTGCGTGGCGGGCCCCCCGGTCACCTCACCGGTCGCTGCGTCGAACGTGCTGCCGTGGCAGGGGCAGTTGATGGTGTTGCCGGTGACCTCCTTCACCGCGCAGCCCTGGTGGGTGCAGGTGGACGAGAAGGCTTTGAAGATCCCGGCCTTCGGCTGGGTCACCACGACTCCCCGGTCACCGAAGACCGTCCCGCCGCCCTCGGGGATGTCCGCCGTCCGAGCGAGCACGGCGCCCCCGCCGCCCCCCTCGGCCGGCCGGACGGTCCGGGCACCGTCCTGCTCCTTCGAACCGCCGCACGCGGCGAGGGCGGCGGCCGCCCCCGCCGCACCGACGGCCGCGACGACGGCCCGGCGCCCGAGCCGCACGCGGCCCTCCTGCGATGTGCTCATGTCCGCTGTCCCTTCG
>NZ_JBEXWB010000060.1:0-23335 GCF_040629645.1 Streptomyces sp. NPDC005899
GGGCGTCCCCTGCGCGGGCAGCGCGTCGCGCGCCGCACCCGTGGCCGTCCCGTCGTGCGCCGCCCCCGTGGCCGCTGTGTGTGGCTGCAACGTCATCGCCGTCCCCCTGCACTCGTCACACACACCCGACCTGCCCGAGACGGACACCTGACCTGCCCCAGGAGTGTAAAGAAGAGGTAATGCACCATGCCAGGTTCCGGCCGTTCGTGTCGGCCCGGCATCCGGTGCGGCCTCGGGGACCTACTCTCCCGCAATGCGTGCGATACCTACTCTCCCGCAATGCGTGCGATGATGACCCCGCCAACTGCATACCGGCCGTTTGAATCCGCGCGGGAGAGTCCCGGTCACCGTGTGCGCCGGGCGCCGAAGGAGCAAGTTCCTCCCTTGAATCTCTCAGGCCCCGTACCGCGTGGATGAGGCAGATCTGAAAAGCGGGCCGCTACGCGGCCCCACCCAAGGTGCAAGCCGACCCGGCCCGGGCCGGCCCTTCAGGGGCCGACCCGTTCAGGGGCTCCCGGCGAACCTCTCAGGTTCCGATGACAGATGGGGAGGGACCGTCCTCTGTCGTCATGCCCTGGAGCCGTACCCATGAGCACTGCCCCGAGCGCTGCCCCGCGTCTCACCGCCCTCGATGCCCTGCATCGCTCCCTGGGCGCGACCATGACAGATTTCGCCGGCTGGGACATGCCGCTGCGCTACGCCAGCGAGCGGGACGAGCACAACGCCGTCCGCACCCGCGCCGGCCTCTTCGACCTGTCGCACATGGGCGAGATCACCGTCACCGGCCCGCAGGCCGCCGCCTTCCTCGCGTACGCCCTGGTCGGCAACATCGCCACCGTCGGTGTGGGCCGGGCCCGCTACACGATGATCGTCGCGGAGGACGGCGGGATCCTGGACGACCTGATCGTCTACCGGCTGGGCGGGAGCGAGTACCTGGTCGTCGCCAACGCGGGCAACGCCCAGCTCGTCCTGGACACGCTCACCGCACGCGCCGGCGGCTTCGACGCCGAGGTGCGGGACGACCGCGACGCCTACGCGCTCCTCGCCGTCCAGGGCCCCGAGTCCCCCGCCATCCTCAAGGCCGTCACGGACGCCGATCTGGACGGCCTCAAGTACTACGCGGGCCTGCCCGGCACGGTCGCGGGCGTGCCCGCGCTCATCGCCCGCACCGGCTACACCGGGGAGGACGGCTTCGAGCTGTTCGTGGCCCCCGAGCACGCCGAGCGGCTGTGGCAGGCCCTCACCGAGGCCGGCGCCCCGCACGGCCTGATCCCCTGCGGTCTCTCCTGCCGCGACACGCTGCGCCTGGAGGCGGGCATGCCGCTGTACGGGCATGAGCTGACCACCGCGCTGACCCCGTTCGACGCGGGCCTCGGCCGGGTGGTGAAGTTCGAGAAGGAGGGCGACTTCGTCGGGCGCGAAGCCCTGCTGGCCGCCGCGGAGCGGGCCGAGTCCGCCCCGCCGCGCAAGCTGGTCGGCCTGGTCGCCGCGGGCCGGCGCGTGCCGCGCGCCGGCTTCCGGGTCACCGCCGGCGGCAAGGTCGTCGGCGAGGTCACCTCCGGGGCGCCCTCGCCCACCCTGGGCAGGCCGATCGCCATGGCGTACGTCGACGCGGCCCACGCCGCCCCCGGGACGGAGGGCGTCGCCGTGGACATCCGGGGCACCGACGAGCCGTACGAGGTCGTCGAGCTGCCCTTCTACAAGCGCCGGAAGTAACCCGCCGCGAGCACCGGACGCAGTCCGCGCGTCCCGGACGTGACGTAGTCGCGTCTCACACCGCAAGACCACCGTTCACCAGCACTCCCCCGCGTACAGGAGAATTCACACCATGAGCAACCCCCAGCAGCTGCGGTACAGCAAGGAGCACGAGTGGCTGTCGGCCGTCGAGGACGGTGTCGCGACGATCGGTATCACCGAGTTCGCGGCCAACGCCCTCGGCGACGTCGTCTACGCCCAGCTCCCGGAGGTCGGTGACACGGTGACCGCGGGCGAGACCTGCGGAGAGCTGGAGTCGACCAAGTCGGTCAGCGACCTGTACTCGCCGGTGACCGGCGAGGTGACCGCGGCCAACCAGGACGTCGTGGACGACCCGTCGCTGGTGAACTCCGCCCCCTTCGAGGGCGGCTGGCTGTTCAAGGTACGCGTCGCGGAGGAGCCGAAGGACCTTCTCTCCGCCGACGAGTACACCGAGTTCTCCGGCAACTGAGACCCAAGGGACCCCCTGATGTCGCTTCTCAACTCCTCCCTCCACGAGCTGGACCCGGACGTCGCCGCCGCCGTCGACGCCGAGCTCCACCGTCAGCAGTCCACCCTCGAGATGATCGCCTCGGAGAACTTCGCTCCGGCCGCGGTCATGGAGGCCCAGGGCTCCGTCCTCACCAACAAGTACGCCGAGGGCTACCCGGGCCGCCGCTACTACGGCGGCTGCGAGCACGTCGACGTGGTCGAGCAGATCGCCATCGACCGCATCAAGGCGCTCTTCGGCGCCGAGGCCGCGAACGTCCAGCCGCACTCGGGCGCCCAGGCGAACGCCGCGGCGATGTTCGCGCTGCTGAAGCCGGGCGACACGATCATGGGTCTCAACCTGGCCCACGGCGGTCACCTGACCCACGGCATGAAGATCAACTTCTCCGGCAAGCTCTACAACGTGGTCCCGTACCACGTCGACGACACCGGTGTCGTGGACATGGCCGAGGTCGAGCGCCTCGCCAAGGAGTCCAAGCCGCAGCTGATCGTGGCCGGCTGGTCCGCGTACCCCCGTCAGCTCGACTTCGCCGCCTTCCGCCGCATCGCGGACGAGGTCGGCGCGTACCTCATGGTCGACATGGCCCACTTCGCCGGCCTGGTGGCCGCGGGACTGCACCCCAACCCCGTGCCCCACGCCCACGTCGTGACGACGACCACCCACAAGACCCTCGGCGGCCCGCGCGGCGGTGTCATCCTGTCGACGCAGGAGCTCGCCAAGAAGATCAACTCGGCGGTCTTCCCGGGTCAGCAGGGTGGCCCGCTGGAGCACGTGATCGCCGCCAAGGCGGTCTCCTTCAAGGTCGCGGCGACCGAGGAGTTCAGGGAGCGCCAGCAGCGCACGCTGGACGGCGCCCGCATCCTGGCCGAGCGCCTGGTGCAGCCGGACGTCACCGAGGTGGGCGTCTCCGTCCTCTCCGGCGGCACGGACGTGCACCTGGTCCTGGTCGACCTGCGCAACTCCGAGCTGGACGGGCAGCAGGCCGAGGACCGGCTCCACGAGCTGGGCATCACGGTCAACCGCAACGCCATCCCGAACGACCCCCGGCCCCCGATGGTCACCTCGGGTCTGCGCATCGGAACACCGGCCCTGGCCACGCGCGGTTTCGGGACCGAGGACTTCACCGAGGTCGCGGAGATCATCGCCGCCGCCCTGAAGCCGTCGTACGACGCCGACGACCTGAAGGCCCGTGTGACCGCGCTGGCGGAGAAGTTCCCGCTCTACCCCGGCCTCTCGTAGTCACCCGAAGTTTGCACGCAGGGTGGGGGCACCGCGCACACTGAACACAGTGAGCGCGGTGCCCCCATCCCTTTGCCCCGCGCTCCCGGGCCCACCGGCCCGCACCCGCACCACCGGCCCGTTCCCGCATCACCCGGCGGACAACGTCGTCCACCAACGCCTTAGGAGTACTCCCGTGGCCATTTCGGTCTTCGACCTCTTCTCGGTCGGCATCGGCCCGTCCAGCTCCCACACGGTCGGCCCGATGCGGGCAGCCCGTATGTTCGCCAGCCGCCTCAAGAACGAGGGCCTCCTGGTCCACACGGCGTCGATACGGGCCGAGCTGTACGGCTCGCTCGGCGCGACCGGGCACGGCCACGGCACCCCCAAGGCCGTCCTGCTCGGCCTGGAGGGCGAGTCGCCGCGCACCGTGGACGTCGAGGGCGCCGACGCCCGGGTCGAGGAGATCCGCTCCTCGGGGCGGATCAACCTCCTCGGCGTGCACGAGATCCCCTTCGACGCCGACGAGCAGCTGGTCCTGCACCGCCGCAAGGCCCTGCCGTACCACGCGAACGGCATGACGGTCCTCGCGTACGACCGGGAGGGCGCCCCGCTCCTGGAGAAGACGTACTACTCGGTCGGCGGCGGCTTCGTCGTCGACGAGGACGCGGTGGCCGGCGAGGACCCGATCGTCCCGGACGACACCGTGCTCAAGTACCCCTTCCGCACCGGTGACGAGCTGCTGCGGCTCGCCCGGGAGACCGGGCTGTCCATCTCCTCGCTGATGCTGGAGAACGAGAAGGCCTGGCGCACCGAGGACGAGATCCGTGCCGGGCTGCTGGAGATCTGGCGCGTCATGCAGGCCTGCGTCGCGCGCGGCATGTCGCGCGAGGGCATCCTGCCCGGCGGGCTGAAGGTGCGGCGCCGCGCCGCCAACTCGGCCCGCCAGCTCCGCGCCGAGGGCGACCCCCAGACGCACGCGATGGAGTGGATCACCCTCTACGCGATGGCGGTCAACGAGGAGAACGCCGCCGGCGGCCGCGTGGTGACCGCCCCGACCAACGGCGCGGCGGGCATCATCCCCGCGGTGCTGCACTACTACATGAACTTCGCGGCCGGCGGCTGCACCGAGGCCGAGAAGGAGGACAGCGTGGTCCGCTTCCTGCTGGCCGCCGGTGCGATCGGCATGCTGTTCAAGGAGAACGCCTCGATCTCCGGTGCCGAGGTCGGCTGCCAGGGTGAGGTGGGCTCGGCCTGCTCCATGGCCGCCGGTGCGCTGGCCGAGGTGCTGGGCGGCTCGGCCGAGCAGGTGGAGAACGCCGCGGAGATCGGCATGGAGCACAACCTCGGCCTGACCTGCGACCCGGTCGGCGGCCTCGTCCAGATCCCCTGCATCGAGCGCAACGGCATGGCGGCGGTCAAGGCGGTCACGGCGGCCAAGATGGCGCTGCGCGGTGACGGCAGCCACAAGGTCTCCCTCGACAAGGTCATCAAGACCATGAAGGAGACGGGCGCCGACATGTCCGTGAAGTACAAGGAGACGGCCCGGGGCGGGCTCGCGGTGAACATCATCGAGTGCTAGGGGGGATGGGCCCTGACCAGCGCGTTCGCACTTCTCAGCGCTGTCAGGGCCTTCCCTGTTCACGTGGCGGAAGGCCCTGAGACCTCCCTGGGACGACGTCGCAGTTCGGGTGGTCCACCCGCTCCGCCCGCCCACCACGTGTCGATCGGGCTCAGCAAGGCATCATCTGCCTTCTCCATGGCCGTATTGATCACGGGAAAGCCCCCGCCACGCCGGTCCGCGGAGGACTCCCTTCGGGCGAGCGGGGATCCGGGTACGCGGACAGCCCGGTGCGCGCATGGAAACGTCCTCCCTTAGTGCGCCCATGCCCGGCACCCCGTGGACTCCTGCGTGCCGTCCTGCCCACGCGTGCCCGGCATCGGTGCCGGTGATCGGTGATCGTCGCTCGGATCGGTGATGCGCACCGATGCCGCGGCCACCGCCGGGGCCGGCCTCCTTCCCGGCCCGCTGCCGCCGGCGCCGCTCACGGCTCGCCCACCCTTCGCGGGTGGGCCGTCGCCACCTCGCGGGGCTCGGGTGTCCTACGTGCCTCACAGTCGTAAATGCGCAAGACTTCACCGCGATCAAGCACTTTCGGTCACGGACGGCTTCCCTCGATCACCCACACGGGGTTCACTGGAGGTGACGCATGGTCACGCGGGTTTCCCCGTCGGGTCGCGGATGCGGCTTCCGTACCCGGCCCCCGGCAGAGGAGGGAGGACGACGACGACCGCCTCACCTCGCACGGTGCCCCCGGGCCACGACCGGCGGGCCGTCGTACCCCGTCGGGCGCGGCCGGCACCAGTGTGTCACCGTCCACCGATTTCCACGTCTCGTCATTCATCCGCACCCATTCGATGAGGGGCACCAATGAGCCAGATTGTTTTACCGGCGTTTCACATGCCTTTCCGTAGCGCAGGGTGCAATCCGGGCATGGCGGAAACCAGGGAGGCCGCCTGGAAGTGGGCCGAGACCAATGGGCTCGCACTCTCCCCGGTATCCCGTAAGAAGATGCTCCGCACCCGCCCGGAGCTATGGACTTCCCTGATTTTCCCCAGTGCGTCGCAGCAGCATCTCGATCTCTTCTGCCAATGGCTCTTCTGGGCCTTCCTCGTCGACGACGAGTTCGACGACGGACCCGCGGGCCGGGATCCCCGGATGTGCGAGGCCGCGATCGCACGACTGGTCGACGTCCTGGACGGGGCCGAGCCGCGCGGACCCATGGAGCGCGCCCTCGAAGGCCTGCGGGATCGGACGTGCCGGGAGAGGTCGGCCGTCTGGAACCGGCAGTTCCGCCGCGACACCGCTTCCTGGCTCTGGACGTACTACGCGGAGGCCGTGGAGCGGGCGGCGGGGCAGGTGCCGAGCCGGGCCGACTTCACGAAGCACCGCCGGGACTCCGTGGCCATGCAGCCGTTCCTGGACCTCCATGAGATCGCCGCCGGAATCGATCTTCCGGAATCCGCCCGCAGCCTGCCCGCCTACATCGCCCTGCGCACTGCCGTGACCGACCACTCGGGCCTGTGCAACGACATCTGCTCCTTCGAGAAGGAAGCGGTGCTGGGATACGAGCACAACGCGGTCCGCCTCATTCAGCGAGACCGGGGCTACTCGCTCCAGGAAGCCGTGGACGAGGCCGGAATTCAACTGGCACGCATTACCGAGCGGATTCAGCGGGCCGAGAAGGACCTGGTCGAGGAAATAGCTGCCGCGGGGATCACGGGCCCGGTCCGGGAGGCGCTGGAGCGCTGTGTGCGGGACTACCGGGGGCTCGTGCGCGGGGATTTCGACTACCACGCGAGGGCGGAACGCTACACGCGTCCGGACCTGACGGAGATCGACGTCCGGGACACGCTCTCCCAGTACTTCGCCGCCTGACAGCGGGCACCTCTCCGCCTGACGCACCCCCGCCGCCTGAGGCCCGAGCGAGCGGACCGCAGGGCCCGGGGCAGCCCGGCAACGGGGCCCGGGCCCTGCCGACGGCCCCTGCCGGGCCGGTCAGCCCTTGTTCTGGGCGGCCCAGAACTCGTCGAAGGTGAGCTCGCCGTCACCGTTGCCGTCGTGGGCGTTGATGATGGCCTGGGCCACCGTCTCGGTGACGAACGGGTCGCCCAGCTGCGCCATCGCGCTCTTGTACTCGGCAGCCGTTATCCGGCCGTCGCTGTTCTGGTCGAAGCGCTCGAATGCCCTGCGTGCCGACTCGATGTCCGCCACTGTTCCGCCCCTTCGTTAAGCGTCCGTTGACGGAGGTCAGATTAACGGGCGGCGTGCACGGCCCGTGCGGCGGCACGGCGTCCGCCCCGCACCGCACGGCGGCGGGTCGTCGGCTGCCGACCGAGCACCGCCGCCGGCCGTCAGCCGTCAGCCGTCAGCCGTCAGCGGAAGACTCCGGTGTGGCCGAGCGAGTACCGCCCGGGCTGCGGGTAGACCGCCAGCCCGTGCGGCCCGCTGCCCACCGGGATCCTGGCCAGTTGCCTGCCGTCGGCCGTGTCGATGGCGTACACCTCGGCGTCGTAACGCCCCGACAGCCACAGGACCTTGCCGTCGGCGGACACCCCGCCCATGTCCGGGCTGCCGCCGTCGGGAAGGTGCCACTTGGCGGCCAGCCGGTTCTTCGCGAAGTCGAAGACCGAGACCGACCCCTCGTCGCGGTTGGTGATGTACATCTGCCGGGAGTCCCGGCTGATGTAGAGACCGTGGCAGCCCTTCCCGGTGGGCAGGAGCTTCGGGGTGGCGAAGCCCTTCGCGTCGAGGACCCACACGCCGTGCGCCTTCATGTCGGCGATGTAGAAGGTCCGGCCGTCCGGCGAGAGCTTCACGTCCTGCGGCATCGCGCCGTCCAGCGGCAGTCTCTGCTGCCCGACGACCTTCATCCGCTCCGTGTCGACCTTGAGCAGTTCGCCGGAGAACTCGCAGGAGACGATGAAGTACCGCCCGTCCGCCGAGAAGTCCGCGTGGTTGACCCCCGCGCAGCTCACCGGGAGGGCCTTGACCCGGTCCATGGTCCGCGGATCGCGGAAGACGAGCTCACGGTCCATCGAGGCCATCACGACGGCGTACTTGCCGTTCGGGGTGAAGTAGAGGTTGTACGGGTCGGACACGTCGACCGTGCGGCCGGTCTTCCCGGTGGCGGGGTCGATGGCGGTGAGGGTGTCGCCGAGGTCGTTGTTGACCCAGAGGGTCCTCAGGTCCCAGGAGGGCACGACGTGCTGGGGCTGGTTGCCGACGGGCAGGGTCTCGACGACCTTGTACGTGGAGGGGTCGATCACCGACACCGTGTTGGAGTTGGTGTTGGGTACGTAGACCCGCGACGGGAAGCCCCTGACGGCCGCCGCGAGCTTTCCGGGGCGGTCGGCGGCGTAGACGTCCCTGGCGTCGAGGACGGGCGGCATCCCGGGCAGGCCGGGAGGGGCCGCGGCGTGTGCGGACCTGACCGGCTTCACGGCCGCCTCGGTGCGTGCGGCCCCGGCACCGTCCCGGCCCGTGGCCCCGCAGGCGGCGAGGGCGGCGGCGAGCAGGCCCGTGAGCAGGGCGGTGGTGGTGCGCGTGGAGGGAAGCATCAGGTCAGCAGCTCCGTCATGGTCACCGCGCGCAGTCGGCGCCGGTCGATTTCGTTGAAGAGGAGGGGCAGTGCGGCGGCCGTGTCCCGGTGGCCGAAGTGCAGGCTCACCACCGATCCGTCGCGCAGTTCGCCGGCGACCTTGCGGGTGACGGCCGGGACACCGGGCGCGGTGTGGTCGAGGGAGTCGACGTCGTAGGCCAGGACGTGCGGATAGCCGGCCCGGCGGGCGAGGTCCTGGACCAGGGGGGTGGCGTACCGGGCGCGCGAGGGCCTGAACCAGGTGCCGATGGAACCGGTCAGCCGGTGCAGGCGCCGGGCGCAGCCGGTGATCTCCTCGTACGCCCGTTTCTCGTCCATGGCGTTGACGTCGAGGTGGTTCTGGGTGTGGTTGCCGAGGTCGTGGCCGCCGTCGAGGATCCTGCGGGCCATGGCGGGCTGCTCGTCGAGCCAGCTACCGACGGCCAGGACGGTGAGGCGGGCGCCGGCCCTCTCGGCTTCGGCGAGGATCGCGCGGGCCAGGGCGGGATCCCCCTGGCCGTGGAAGGTGAGGGCGACGCGGGCCCGGTCGCGGGGGCCGTGCTCGATCTGGACGGGCAGGCCGGGGAAGCGGCGGGGAACGGCAGCGGGACGCACGGCTCCGTGGGCCTTGCGCGCGGGGGGTGCGGGCGTCCGTGAGGAGGTGGCCGGCGGCGCGTGGAGGGAGGCCGTGTCCCGCGCACAGGCCGCGGTGGCGGCGCCTGCCAGGACGGAGCCGGCGACGGCGCGCAGGGCGCCGCGGCGGGCCACCGGGGTTGTGCGACCGTCCATGGCCGTCCACCTCGCGGGTCGGTTCGGGTGCTTCCACCGGACCGGGACACAGTAGGACGGGGCGGGTGCGGAACAGGGAAGGCCGCGCCGCGGCGCGATCAAGGAATTACTCGGTGGCGCTCATCCTTATGCATGAAAGCCAGGTGAGTAACTCAGATCACCTGCGATTCCTAAGATAAATGTGGCATATACACCTGTATGACCAGTTTGCATCTTTGGCGGCGAGGTCGCCCGTATGCCATAGTCGGTGGCGCGACCTCCTCCGACCCGAGCCAGGTCCCACGAGCGGCCGTGGACACACCCCCCCATTCCACGGCCCCCTCAGAAGCCCCCGATGCGCCGCACCACGGCCGACCGGGGGCTTCTGGCATGCGGGGCGGCGCCAGCCGGCGGGCGGCGGACCCGGGGGGTGCACGGCGCGAGCGGCCGCAGGGCCCGCGCTGCCCGGCGTCGACCGCTCAGGCCACCGGAGCGCTCCGGGGCGTCAGCGGTCCAGGGTGCGCATCTCGAACCACGTTGTCTTGCCCCGGGGTAAGAGGTCGACGCCCCACCGGTCGGAGAGCTTGTCGACGAGGAACAGACCGCGCCCGCTGACGTCCATCTCCCGGACGGGCATCAGGCAGGGCAGCCCGCGCGAGGGATCGCACACCTCGATCCGGATCCACCCGCGGCGGCGCAGCATGCGCAGCCCGAAGGAGCGCGCACCGGTGTGCCGGACCGCGTTGCCCACGAGTTCCGAGACGAGCAGTACGCCGTGCTCGACGGTCTGCGGGGGCAGGGACCACTGGCGCTGCAACACACACGCGGTGAGCCGGCGGGCGGTGGCGGCCGACTCGGGTCGCGAGGGCAGCCGCACCTCGCCCTCCGTGGGATTTCCGAACAACTCCATTACCTGGAACGGCCGTTCGTCTTCCACGGCCGACATCCAGCACGCCGTCACCGCACTGCCGCGCGATCGCGGCTGCTCCACACCCTCCAGGCCCGCCATGCCCACCATCATGGCCGCACGCCGCACCTCCCGTGGCCGTTCCCGAGGAATCCGCACCCCGGAACAAAGCGTTCCGGTCTGGTCTTCCGGCACATGCCAGAGGCAGGACGACCACCGTCACGGCCGGGACGACCTGCGCGGACGCTAGACCGGCGGGTAATTGCACGAAGCGCGCACGCGTGGAGCCTTAAGGCTCCCTTAAGGCTCCACCGATCCGCCCACACGGATGAACGGGCGTCCTGTTGTACGCGGACGACGGGCGGTCAGAGGAACCGCGCCTTGCCCGGCCCCTCCTCCACGAAGCTGCGCATGCCCCGCTCCCGGTCCTCGGTGGCGAACAGGCCGGCGAACCAGTTCCGCTCGATAGTGAGCCCCGTGTCGATGTCCGTCTCCAGGCCCGCGTCCACGGACTCCTTGGCCGCCCGCAGGGCGAGCGCCGGGCCCTTGGCCAGCCGGGCGGCCCAGGCGTGCGCCTGTTCGTAGACCTCGGCGGCGGGGACGACCCGGTCCACCAGGCCGATCGCCGCGGCCTCCTCGGCCCTCACGTGACGGCCCGTGAAGATCAGGTCCTTCGCCCTGGACGGGCCGACGAGCCGGGCGAGGCGCTGGGTCCCTCCGGCCCCGGGGATCAGGCCGAGCAGGATCTCGGGCTGGCCGAGCTTCGCGTTGTCCGCGGCGATCCTGAAGTCGGCGCAGAGCGCCAACTCACAGCCCCCGCCCAGGGCGTAGCCGGTGACGGCGGCGACGACGGGCTTGGGGATGCGGGCCACGGCGGTGAACGCGTCCTGCAGCCCCTTGGAGCGCACGACCATGGCGGCGTGGTCCATCGCCTGCATCTCCTTGATGTCCGCGCCTGCCGCGAACACCTTCTCGCCGCCGTAGAGGACCACCGCACGGACGTCGTCACGCCGCGTCGCCTCCTCGGCGAGCTCACGCAGCCGGTCCTGGGTGGCGACGTCCAGGGCGTTCATCGGCGGGCGGTCCAGGCGGATCGTGCCGACGCCGTCGCTTACTTCGAGGGTTACGGTCATGGGAGGCAGGTTAACCGCCGCTAACGCCACGGGCCCGGTGCCCTTGGTCACAGCACCGGGCCCGTCGTGCGGCGGAGACCTACGCGGTCCACTCCGACCAGTCCATGTTCCAGCCGTTGAGGCCGTTGTCCGGCTGGATCACCTTGTCGTGGGAGTTCTTCACGACCACCACGTCACCGATCAGCGAGTTGTCGAAGAACCACGCGGCCGGGGTCGAGCCGTCCCAGGCGCCGCGCACGTCCCGCAGGCCGACACAGCCGTGGCTGGTGTTGGTCGATCCGAAGATGCCGGACGCGCCCCAGTAGTTGCCGTGGATGAAGGTGCCCGAGGTGGACAGGCGCATCGCGTGCGGCACGTCCTTGATGTCGTACTCACCGCCGAAACCGACCGTGTCGCCGTTCATCCGGGTGACCTTGAGCTTCTCGCTGATGACCATCTGGCCGTTGTACGTGGTCGTCGACGGGGCGCCCGCGGAGATCGGGATGTTCTTGATCTGCTTGCCGTCGCGGACCACCCTCATCCGGTGGGAGCTCGCGTCGACGGTCGAGACCTGGCTGCGGCCGATGGTGAACTTCACGGTCTTGGCCTGCTTGCCGTAGACCCCCGGACGCCCCTCCACACCGTCGAGGTCGAGGCGTACGGTCACCTTCGTGCCCGCCGCCCAGTACTTCTCGGGGCGGAAGTCCAGCCGGTCGTTGCCGAACCAGTGGGGCTCGACCGGCACGGCCGGCTCCGCCGTCACCGTGATCGCCTTCTCCACGGCCTCCGGCGCGGTGATGCCCCGGGTGAAGTGGATCGACACGGGCATGCCGACCCCGACGGTCGAGCCGTCCTCCGGCGTGTACTGCCCGACGAAGGTGTTCTCGGGCACCAGCGTCGTGAAGGTGGTGTCCTTGGCCGACTCACGGCCCTTACCGTCCTCGGCGACCGCGTGCACGGCGTACTTGGTCGCGGAGGCCAGGTGCCGGTCGGGCACCCAGCTCAGACCGTCCGCCGCGATCCTGCCCGCGACCTCGTTGCCCTTGGGGTCGGCGACCTTGACCGCGCTCAGCTTCCCGTGGGAGGCCGAGACCTTCAGCGCCCCGCTGGTCGCCACGTCGTCGGCGCCGTCCTTGGGCGCCACGGTCACCACGGCCTGCGAGGCGCTGGTGTCGCCGGCCTTCCCGCCCTTGCCGTCCCCGCCGCCCTTGCCGTCCCCGGCGGCCGCGTTCCCGCCGCACGCCGTCACCAGCAACAGCAGCGCCCCCACTACCGGTGCGAGGAGAACGGGGGCTGTGCGCCCGCGCCGTTCCCTGCTCGTCCCGGCCGATGCCCCCGATATCGGCTGCCCGTTCACTGTGGTCGTCTCCCCTCGCACGGCCTGGCCCCGCCATGGCCCGCACCCCCGCGCGCTGTACACACGCTCGGCGCAAGACAATCACACCGCACGGGAGGAGAAGTCCCCCGGATTGTCACCGTTCCGTTCCAAGTGACCGACGGACGCCGGCCACGGGTCCCGGGGACGGCGCCCCCGGGACCCGCGCAGGTCACGACGGGGTCAGCGCAGCGCGGAGCCCGCCTTCCACAAGCCCCAGCCGAGGTTCCAGCCGCCCAGTCCGTTGTCCGGGGCGACGGTCTTGTCGGCGGAGTTGACCACCTGCACCACATCGCCCACGAGGGTCCGTTCGAAGAACCAGCCGGCAGGGGTGTCCGAACTGCCGCCCTTCACGTCACGCAGGCCGATGCAGCCGTGGCTGGTGTTGTCCGTCCCGAAGGTGTCGGGCGACTCCCAGTAGTTGCCGTGCAGGAAGGTGCCGGACTTGGTGAGCCGGATGGCGTGCGGGACGTCCGCGATGTCGTACTCGCCACCGAAGCCGACGGTACGGCCGTCCATCCGCGTCACTTCGTGCCGCTCGGACACGACCATCTTCCCGTTGTAGGTGGTCGTGCTCTCGGCGCCCGCCGTGATGGGCACCGTGGTGACGGGCTCGCCGTCGCGGCGCACCTCCATCGTGTGCGCCGCGGCGTCGACGACGGACGTCTGGGAGCGGCCCACCCGGAAGGTGATCCTCTTGCGCTGGCTGCCGTAGACGCCGGGGGCGCCCTCGACGTCGCGCAGCCCCACGTCGACGGTGACCTCGGTGCCCGGCTTCCAGTACCGCGCCGGGCGGAAGTCGAGGCGGTCCCCGCCGAACCAGTGGCCCACCACCTCCACCGCTGGCCGCGCGGTGATCCTGATGGCCTTCTCCACCGAGGCCCGGTTCCGCACCGGGCGGTTGAAGTCGAAGGAGACGATCATGCCGGTGCCCACGGTCGACCGGTTCTCCGGCTTGAAGTAGCCGATGAAGCGGTCCTTGGGCACCAGCGTGGTGAAGGTGGTGTTGCGGGCGGCGCGGTGGCCGTCGCCGTCGACGGCCACCGCCTCGACGTTGTACTTCCCGGCGAGGCCGAGCTTGTACCCCTTGTCCTCGGGGGCCCATGACCGGCCGTTCCGCGCGATGCGGCCCGGTACCTCCTCGTGCTCCGCGTCCTCCGTCCGCGTCACCCTCACCCGTTCGAGCCGCCCGTCGGGGACGGTGACCTCGATCCGGCTGTCCGCGCCGACGTTCGCGGCACCGTCCGTGGGGACGATACGGATGGCGTCCCCGGGGGCCCGGTCGTCCCCGAGGAACGGCACCGGTCCGGTGCAGCCCGCCAGTACGGCCGCCACGGTGAACAGTCCTGCCCATGTCAGCACGGCGGCCGAACCCGCCCGTGCTCTCTTCGCTACGTGGTTCACGCTCCCCCCAACGACAGGAGCCACCCGGGGGAAACGTGAGTACGGGCTCCGCCGTGGGCAGAACAGAGGGGAGGACCACACCAGGAAGGCCGCGGCCGGGACGCCGCGCGCCTTTCTCCGGGTACGGTCCGACGAGCCGCGGGAGGCCGAGAGGTGTCGAGCACAGCGGAGCAGGAGGAAGCACCCGGGACGACCGGGAGGGTGGTGGCGAGGACGCCGGTCCCGCGGGACGATCCGGACGGACCACCCGTGTGGCCGGGTGCGCCGACGCCGCTCGGGGCCCGCTTCCGGGTCGGCCCCGACGGGGTGGCGGGCACGAACTTCGCCCTGTGGGCGGGCGGAGCGGAGGCGGTCGAGCTCTGCCTCTTCGACGAGCGGGACCGGGAGACACGGCTTCCGCTCACCGAGCTCACCCACGAGATCTGGCACGGCTTCGTGCCCGGCGTCCGGGCGGGGCAGCGGTACGGCTACCGGGTGCACGGCCGCTGGGACCCCTGGACCGGGGCCCGCTGGAACGCCGCCAAACTGCTCCTCGACCCGTACGCCCGGGCGGTGGACGGAACGTTCACCCTTCCGCCCGAGGTGTACGGCCATGTGAGGGACTGGCCGCAGCAGCACGTGGCCGACACCGTGCGGGACGACCGCGACTCGGCGCCGTTCGTGCCCAAGGGCGTCGTCGTCCACGACGACGACGACTGGGTGGACGACCGCAGGCCCAAGACCCCCTGGGCGGACTCGGTCATCTACGAACTCCACGTCCGCGGCTTCACCGCCCTCCACCCCGGCATCCCCCCCGAGCTGCGAGGCACCTACGCGGGGCTCGCCCACCCAGCCGCCATCGGCCACCTGCGGCGTCTCGGCGTGACGGCCGTCGAGCTCCTCCCCGTCCACCAGTTCGCCCACGAGGACCACCTGCTGCGGCGCGGACTGTACAACTACTGGGGCTACAACTCCGTCGGCTACTTCGCCCCGCACGCCGACTACGCCGCGAGCGGCACGGCGGGAGGCCAGGTCGGCGAGTTCAAGCAGATGGTGCGCGCGCTGCACGAGGCGGGCATCGAGGTCATCCTCGACGTGGTCTACAACCACACGGCGGAGGCCGGCGAACGCGGTCCCACGCTCTCCCTGCGCGGCATCGACAACCGCGGCTACTACCGCCTCCAGGCGGACTCCCGCCGCTACGCGGACTACACCGGCTGCGGCAACACCCTGCACGTGGTGCAGCCGCAGGTCCTGCGCCTGATCACGGACTCCCTGCGTTACTGGGTGACCGAGATGGGGGTCGACGGCTTCCGCTTCGACCTCGCCGCCGCCCTGGCCCGCTCGATGCACGACGTCGACATGCTCTCCCCGTTCCTCGCGGTCATCGCCCAGGACCCGGTGCTGCGCCGGGTCAAGCTGATCGCGGAGCCCTGGGACGTCGGCAACGGCGGCTACCAGGTGGGCGCCTTCCCTCCCCTGTGGACCGAGTGGAACGACCACTACCGGGACACCGTCCGGGACTTCTGGCGCGGTGCGCTCCCCGACGTCCGGGACATCGGCTACCGCCTCACCGGCTCCAGCGACCTGTACGCCTGGGGCGGCAGGCGCCCGTACGCCTCCGTCAACTTCGTCACCGCGCACGACGGCTTCACCCTGCGCGACCTGGTCAGCTACTCCCGCAAGCACAACGAGGCCAACGGCGAGGGCAACCGCGACGGCACCGACGACAACCGCTCCTGGAACTGCGGCGCCGAGGGGGAGAGCGACGACCCGGACGTGACCGCCCTGCGCCGCCGCCAGCTGCGCAACCTCCTCGCCACGCTGTTCCTGTCCACCGGCGTGCCCATGCTGGTGGCGGGCGACGAGATGGGCCGTACCCAGGGCGGCAACAACAACGCCTACTGCCAGGACAACGAGGTCGGCTGGCTGGACTGGTCGCTCCTGGAGCAGCCCCGGTGGCGGGGGCTGACCGACCTGACCACCCGGGTGCTGGCGCTGCGGCACAGCCACCCGGTGCTGCGCCGGCGCGCGTTCTTCGCGGGTACGCCACAGGCCCCGGACGGGTTGCGGGACCTGGCCTGGTTCACCCCCCAGGGGACGGAGATGACGGAGGGCGACTGGTACGCCCCGGCCGCGACGCTCGCGCTGTACCTCTCCGGGCGGGACATCCCCGGCCGGGACGCCCGCGGCGAGCAGGTCACCGACGACAGCTTCCTGGCGGTCCTGCACGCGGCGCACACCCCGTGCGACTTCACCCTGCCGGGCGCACCGTGGGCCCGGACGTACGAGCTGGTCCTGGACACCTCGCGGGAGGACCAGTCGGCCGCGCCGGGCACGGTCCACGAGGGCGGCACGACACTGGCCGTGCCGGAGCGTTCGGTCCTGCTGTTCCGGGTGACCGGGTGAGAGGGCCGGGGTGCGGCGGCCGGTCAGCCGAGGATTCCCCGCTCGTACGCGACGGCGACGGCGGCCGCGCGGTCCTTCGCGCCCAGCTCGGCGAAGACGTGGGTGAGGTGGGTCTGCACGGTCGCCTCGCTGATGAACAGCCCGGCGGCGATCTCCCGGTCGGAGGCCCCGCGGGCGACGAGCCGGAGCACCTCGCACTCACGGGCGGACAGCGGGGCGTGGCCCGGGCCTGCCGGGGCGCGCACCCGCGCGATCGGCCGTGAGGCGACGGCCGGGGACAGCACGGTACGGCCGTCGGCGGCGGCCCGGACGGCGGTGGACAGCTCCTCGCGGGGAGCGTCCTCGATCGGGCGGCCGGTCGCGCCCGCCTCGATCGCCGGCAGGGTCCCGCCGTCGGCCGATCGGTTGACGCGGCCGTACGACCCACCGGCGGTGACCGGAAAAGCAGGTGAGCGACGACAGGGGTGAACCTTAGGCTCGCTCCTGATGCCCGAAAAACCTGCAGAGTCCACGGACCGGTCCGCCGTGCGCTCCCTCCTGCGTCTGTGGCCCTATGTCCGACCCGTGCGGACGCGCTGGTTCGCCGCCGCCTTCGTGGCGGTCCTGGCGTCGTGTCTCGCCCTGGTGATCCCCCTCGTCCTGAAGTGGATGGTGGACGGTCCCGTCGCGGACCGTGACCCGGGCGGCGTGTGGCTGGGGGCCTTCTACCTGTTCCTGCTGGGCCTCGCCGAGGCCGGGCTGTTCGGCCTGCGGCGGTGGCTGGTGGCCCGGCCGCTGGCGGGGGTCGAGGCGGCTCTGCGCGCGGACCTCTACCGGCACCTCCAGCGCCTTCCCGTGGCCTTCCACGACCGGTGGCCCTCGGGACAGCTGCTGTCGCGCGGGACCACGGATCTCATGCTGCTGCGGATGTTCCTGGCCTTCCCGCTGACCTTCCTGCTGGTCAACTCCACGACGATCCTGGTCGGTTTCGTCATCCTGTTCGCCCAGGAGTGGTCGCTGGGGCTGGTCCTGCTGGCTCCGGCGGTGCCCCTGGTGGTCCTCTGCTCCGTCTTCGAGACGAAGTACTCCCTGGTGGCGCGGAAGGCGCAGGACCAGGTCGGCGACCTGACGACGGTCGTCGAGGAGAGCGTGCTGGGCATCCGCATCGTCAAGGGGTTCGGCCGGCACCGCAGCCAGGCGGAGGCCTTCCGCACCCTCGCCCGGCGCCTGCGCGGTACGGAGCTGGGCAAGGCGCGCCTGCTGGCCGGGATCTGGGCGCTCATCACCGCCATCCCCGAGCTGGCGATCGGCGCGGCGCTGGTGCTCGGCACGATCGAGGTGGCGGACGGCGGCCTGTCCGCGGGAACGCTGGTCGCGTTCCTGTCGACGGCGCTGGCACTGCGCTGGCCGGTCGAGTCGATCGGCTTCCTGCTGGCGATGAGCCAGGAGTCGGCGACGGCCGCCGACCGCCTCTTCGAGGTCATGGACGTGGCGGAGGAGCAGGCCCCGCGCGGCGCCGGCCGGCCGTCCGCCGGGACCGGCCCCGGCATCGTCTTCGAGGGCGTCGAGTTCCGCTACCCCGACGCGGCTCCCGGCTCCCGTCCCGTGCTGGCCGGGATCGACCTGCGGATCCGGCCCGGGGAGACGATGGCCCTGGTGGGGGCCACGGGCTCGGGCAAGACGACGCTGACGGCGCTCGTCCCCCGGCTGCACGAACTCACCGGGGGCCGCATCCTGCTGGACGGCGAGGACATCGCGGGGATGGAGCGCTCCCGGCTCCGGGAGCTGGTGTCCGTGGCCTTCGAGGAGCCGACGCTCTTCTCGGCGACCGTCGGCGAGAACGTGCTGATGGGCGCACAGGACGCGGGCGAGGAGGAGCTGCGCCGCGCCCTGGCGGTCGCACAGGCGGGTTTCGTGTACGACCTCCCCGAGGGCGTCGCCACACAGGTCGGCGAGCAGGGGCTGAGCCTGTCCGGCGGCCAGCGTCAGCGTCTGGCGCTGGCCCGGGCCGTCGTCGGCGAGCCCCGCTTCCTGGTGCTCGACGACCCGCTCTCCGCTCTGGACGTGCACACGGAGGCGCTGGTGGAGGCGGCCCTGCGGCGGGTCCTGGAGCGGACGACGGCCCTGGTGGTGGCCCACCGGCCGTCCACCGTGATGCTGGCCGACCGGGTGGCGCTGCTGTCCGGGGGCCGGATCGGCGCGGTCGGCACCCACCAGGAGCTGCTGCGCGGCAACGCCGAGTACGCCTGGCTGATGTCGGGCGCGGAGGCCGCCCACGGCGCGGAGGGTTCCGGCGGCGTGCGGGCCCCGGGGAGCGTGGAGGCCGCGGAGGACGGCGCGGGGGAGCCGGCGGGCGCCGGAACCGGCGCCGGTGTCGCACCTGCCGAGGAGGGCAGCATCCGATGACCAGTACGACCACCGACGGCCGGGCCGTCACCGACGAGGACCTTCCGGGTGACGGGGCCCTGCCGCCGCCCGGGGCGGGCGACCCGTTCGACCAGGACGATCTGCCCGCGCCCCGCGGCGCGACCTGGGCTCTGCTGACCTCGCTGCTGCGTCCGCTGCGTGCCCGGGTCGTCGTGGCTTCCGTCCTCCTGGTGATCCAGCAGGCCGCCGTGCAGGCGGGTCCGCTGCTCGTCGCGTACGCCATCGACAGCGGCGTGCCCGCCTTCCGGGACCACGACTACGGGCCGCTGATCGCCGTGGGCGCGGGGTACGCCGTGTGCTCGGTCGGCGCGGGGCTGATGCAGTACGCGTTCATCCGGGCCGCCGCGCGGATCAACCAGGACGTGCTCCTCGACCTGCGCGGCCGGATCTTCCGCCACGCCCAGGCGCTGAGCGTGGACTTCCACGAGCGGTACACCTCAGGCCGGCTCATCTCACGCTCGACGACCGACGTCGAGTCCCTGCGCGAGCTGCTGAGCGAAGGGCTGCAGGAGCTGATCGGCGTGGTCCTGTCGTTCGTGTCGATCTCCCTCATGCTGCTGTGGCTGGATCTGGGCATCGGTGTGATCGCGGTGGCCTCCTTCCTCCCCCTGTACCTGCTGGTGCGTGCCTACCGGCGCCGGGCGTCCAAGGCCTATTCGGCGCGCTCGTCGGCGATCGCCGCGGTCATCGTGAAGTTCGCGGAGACGATGAACGGGATCCGCCCCGTCCAGGCCTTCCGCAGGGAGCGCGTCAACGACGCGGACTTCGCGGTGCTCAACCGCCGCCACGAGCGGAGGAACGGCGACGCGCTGCTGGAGATGGCGCGTTACGTGGTGGGCTCCCGGCTCGTCGCCAACACCGCGGTGGCCGCGATGGTCCTCTGGGGCGCCTACCGGGTGGCGTCGGGGACACTGGCGCTCGGTGTGCTGGCGGCGGCGGTGCTGTACCTGCGGCGGCTGTACGACCCGATCGACCGGTTGGCGATGTTCCTCAACTCCTACCAGTCGGCGGCCGCTTCGCTGGAGAAGATCGCGGGCCTGCTGGCGCAGCGGCCCGCGGTCCCCGAGCCGGACGCACCGAAGGAGCTGCCGGCCCGGGCAGGTGAACAGCCGGGCCGGGAGGTCGTGTTCGACGGCGTGCGGTTCGCCTACCGGACGGGTGGTGAGGTACTGCCCCGCTTCGCCCTGACGATCCCCGCGGGCCAGACGGTGGCGGTGGTCGGCTCGACCGGTGCGGGGAAGTCGACGCTCGCCAAGCTGCTGGCGCGCTTCTACGACCCGACGGAGGGCCGGGTCCTGCTGGACGGCACGGACCTGCGCGACCTGGCGACGGCGGAGCTGCGCCGTGGCGTGGTGATGGTGACCCAGGAGGCCTTCCTCTTCTCGGGCACGATCGCCGAGAACATCGCGATCGGCCGCCCGGAGGCGACGCCCGGGGAGATCGAGCACGCCGCCAAGGCCATCGGCGCCCACGACTTCATCAGCGGCCTGCCCGAGGGGTACGACACGGACGTCCGTAAGCGCGGTGGCCGGATCTCCGCGGGCCAGCGCCAGCTGGTGGCCTTCGCCAGGGCGTTGCTCGCGGACCCCGCGGTACTGATCCTCGACGAGGCCACGAGCTCGCTGGACGTCCCCGGCGAGCGGGCGGTGCAGCGGGCCATGGACACCGTGTTGCACGGCCGGACGGCGGTGGTGATCGCGCACCGGCTGTCCACCGTGGAGATCGCGGACCGGGTGCTGGTGATGGAGCGCGGGCGGATCGTCGAGGACGGCTCACCGGCCGAACTCGTGGCCGGCACGGGCACGTTCGCCGGGCTGCACCGTGCCTGGCGGGAGAGCCTGGCCTGAGGCGTGCCGGCGAGGTGTACCGGCGGGTAGAGGACGGTACGCCGGGGGACGGCGCGGAACAGGCCACCGCTCCGCGCCGTCTCACCACGTGGTCATCATCCGCTTGCCGCGCGGCCGTTCGAACGTCGAGTACTCGAACGTAACCTCAACGCACCCTGCGCGTTCAGGCCCTCCGTCTCCCCCGGGATCGCCGGCTTCACGCGGATGACACGGAGGGAAACGTCCGCTTAACGAACATGACCATTCCGGCAACGGACGAATTCCGGCCAATGTGTTGACGGGGTCCTGACACGCACCTCCTCCGACTGTCACTCTTCCCCCGTTCCGCGCACCGCCTGCTCCGCCCGGCCGGCTCACCCAGCAGACCGGGACCCCCCTCGCAGAAGGAGTCCGCGTGAGATCCACGCCCAGCCGTCGTGCCACCGCGACCGGCGCTCTGATAGCCGCAGCAGCCCTTCTCGCCGTCGGAATCCAGAGCGGCGCCACCGCCGCCCCGGCCGACGCCGGCAGTGCCGCACCCGCCGCCGCCGTCAAGGGCGCCGACCCCGGCTCGCTCCCCGCGAAGCTCTCCCCCGCCCAGCGGGCCGAGCTGCTGCGCGAGGCCAACTCCACCAAGGCGGCGACCGCCAAGGAGCTCGGCCTCGGCCCGACGGAGAAGCTCGTCGTCCGCGACGTCGTCAAGGACGTCGACGGCACCACGCACACCCGCTACGAGCGCACGCTCGACGGCCTCCCGGTGCTCGGCGGCGACCTCGTCGTGGCCGAGTCGAAGGCCGGCGCGACGCAGAGCGTCACCAAGGCGTCCCGGGCGACCAGCGCGCAGCTGAAGGCGGTCGGCACGGCGGCGGACGTCGCTCCGGCCACCGCCGAGAAGCAGGCGCTGACCGCGGCCCGTGCCGACGGCTCCAAGAGCACCGAGGCCTCGAAGGCTCCGCGCAAGGTCGTCTGGCTGGCGAGCGGCACCCCGCAGCTCGCCTACGAGACCGTGGTCGGCGGCCTCCAGCACGACGGCACCCCGAACGAGCTCCACGTGATCACGGACGCCTCGTCCGGCGCGAAGCTGTACGAGTGGCAGGCCATCGAGAACGGCACCGGCAACACCCAGTACAGCGGCCAGGTGACGCTCGGCACCTCGGGCACGTACAACCTCACGGACACGGCGCGCGGCAGCCACAAGACGTACAACCTGAACCGCGGCACCTCGGGTACGGGCACGCTCTTCTCCGGACCCGACGACGTCTGGGGCAACGGCAACCCGTCCAACGCGGAGACGGCCGCCGCCGACGCGCACTACGGGGCGGCGGAGACCTGGGACTTCTACAAGAACGTCATGGGCCGCACCGGCATCCGCGGCGACGGGGTCGGCGCGTACTCCCGCGTCCACTACGGCAACAACTACGTCAACGCCTTCTGGTCGGACAGCTGCTTCTGCATGACCTACGGCGACGGCAGCGGCAACCTCGCCCCCCTGACCTCGCTCGACGTGGCGGCCCACGAGATGACGCACGGCGTCACCTCCAACACCGCCGGCCTGAACTACAGCGGCGAGTCCGGCGGCCTCAACGAGGCGACGTCCGACATCTTCGCGGCCGGTGTGGAGTTCTACTCGAACACCACCACCGACCCGGGCGACTACCTGGTCGGCGAGAAGATCGACATCAACGGCGACGGCACCCCGCTGCGCTACATGGACAAGCCGAGCAAGGACGGCGCGTCCAAGGACGCCTGGTACTCGGGCATCGGCAGCGTCGACGTCCACTACTCCTCGGGCCCGGCCAACCACTTCTTCTACCTGCTCTCCGAGGGCAGCGGAGCCAAGACCGTCAACGGGGTGTCGTACAACTCCCCGACCTCCGACGGGCTTCCGGTGACCGGCATCGGCCGGGACAAGGCGCTGCAGATCTGGTTCAAGGCGCTCACCACGAAGTTCACGTCCACCACCAACTACGCCGCTGCCCGCACCGGCACGCTCGCCGTGGCCGGTGAGCTCTACGGCACCTCGAGCGCCGAGTACGCCGGCGTCGCCAACGCCTGGGCCGCCATCAACGTGGGCACCCGCCCCGGCGGCGGCAACCCCGGCGGCACGGTCTTCCAGAACACGACCGTCAAGGCCATCGCCGACCTGAGCACCACCAACATCCCCGTCGTCGTCAGCGGCGTCACCGGCAACGCGCCGAGCGCCCTCTCGGTCGCCGTCAACATCACCCACACCTACCGCGGTGACCTGGTCCTGGACCTGGTGGCCCCGGACGGTACGGCCTACCGGCTGAAGAACTCCTCGTCGAGCGACTCCGCGGACAACGTGGTGGCGACCTACACGGTCAACGCCTCGTCCGAGGTCGCCAACGGCACGTGGAACCTGAGGATCCAGGACGCGTACTCGGGTGACACGGGCACCTTCAACAGCGTCAAGCTCACCTTCTGACCGCCTGCACCACAGGCTGAGCAGGCGGTACGCGGAAACACCGGCTGAACCGTGAGGACCGAGCGGCCCGGCGCGCGTACGCCCCGCACGCAGCACACC